>NZ_JBITMV010000013.1:0-224778 GCF_044466625.1 Micromonospora sp. NPDC049366 | reverse complement strand
CAGCCAGACAAAAGCCCGACCAGTCCGGGGTATAAATCAATTTGGCACTGGCTTATCAAGCACCCTGTTGAGTTCTCAAAGAACAACCACACACCATCCGGAAACCCTCCACC
The DNA here is from genome assembly GCF_044466625.1 of Micromonospora sp. NPDC049366. NCBI lineage: Bacteria > Bacillati > Actinomycetota > Actinomycetes > Micromonosporales > Micromonosporaceae > Micromonospora > Micromonospora sp. NPDC049366. The sequence goes on along the minus strand of NZ_JBITMV010000013.1, from coordinate 224,665 downwards.
AGGAGGACCCCCGTCCGGGGCATTTCGTCCCACCATGTCCGCCGCTCTCGCGCCGGGCACTTTTACTACGTTACCCGCTGGTTTCTGCCTTGTCAAATCGCTCTGTCGCGGTTTGCCATGCTTCCACCCTTTTCGCGGGCACCATGACTCAACCGGCTTTCGCCGTTCTCGTCACGGGTTCCGGCAGGCCGGCCGCTGCGGTCTCCCGCGAGCTCGCCCGGTGCCCTGCCGGTCGTAAACCTTACCCGGTCGGTTTCGCCGCACCAAATCCGCCTCGCGGCGAATCCGGGGCACCGCCCGGTCCTGCGCTCCGGCCTCCGGGGCTTTCGCCTCTTTCGTCCGTTCCGCGCTGGCAGAGAGAAAGTTACGCGCCCAGCGGATTGGTCGTCAAATCCGCTGGGCGCGTCCCGCGTCACATCGTCGACGTACGACTATCGCCGCAGCTCAACCCCGGCGAACGACCGCTTGCCGCGGCGCAGCACCAGGTAACGGTCGTGCAGGAGGTCGCTCTCCGTGACCGTCGCGTCGACCTCGGTGACCCGGTTGTTGTTGACGTACGCGCCGCCCTCGGCGATCACCCGGCGCCCCTCCTTCATGCTCGGCACCAGGCCCGAGTCCCGCAGCAGCCCGGCCACGTCGGGCAGCTCGTCGAGCTGCACCAGACCCGCCTCGGTGAGCGCGGCCCGCAGGGTGGCCAGGGTGAGGTCCTCCAGCGAACCCCGACCGAAGAGCGCCTGGCTGGCGGCGACCGCCTGGGCCATCTCACGCTCGCCGTGCACCAGCGTGGTCAGCTCCTCCGCGAGCGCCCGCTGCGCGAGCCGCGCCTGCGGCCGCTCGGCGGTCGCCTTCGCCAGCTCCTCCAACTCCTCCCGGGAACGGAAGCTGAAGAAGCGCAGGTAGCGGTCGACGTCGCGGTCGTCCACGTTGACCCAGAACTGGTAGAACGCGTAGGGGCTGGTCATCGTGGGGTCGAGCCAGACCGAGCCGCCCTCGGTCTTGCCGAACTTCGTGCCGTCGGAGCGGGTGACGAGCGGTGTGGTGAACGCCTGCACCGGGCCGGCGCCGCGCCGGCGGATGTAGTCGACGCCCGCGGTGATGTTGCCCCACTGGTCGGAGCCGCCGAACTGCAGCTGGCAGCCGTGCCGACGGTGCAGCTCGAAGAAGTCGTTCGCCTGGAGCAGCTGGTAGCTGAACTCGGTGAAGCTGATGCCCGTCTCCAGCCGCGCCTTCACCACCTCGCGCGCCAGCATCTTGTTCACCGGGAAGTGCTTGCCGACGTCGCGGAGGAACTCGACCACCGACATCTCGCCGGTCCAGTCCAGGTTGTTGACCAGTTGGGCGGCGTTCTCCCCGGTGTACGAGACGAAGGGCGAGAGCTGCTCGCGGATGCGCTCGACCCAGCCGGCGACCACCTCGGGCGGGTTGAGCGTGCGCTCGGCGCTCTCCTTCGGGTCGCCGATCTGGCCGGTGGCCCCGCCGACCAGCAGCAGCGGCCGGTGACCCGCGAGCTGGAGACGACGCGCGGTCAGCACCTGCACGAGGTGCCCGACGTGCAGGCTGGGCGCGGTCGGGTCGAAGCCCACATAGAAGGCCGCCCCACCGCCGTCGAGCAGCCGGCGCAGCTCGTCGGTGTCGGTCGAGTCCTGGATCAGGCCCCGCCAGAGCAGGTCATCGGTCAGGGAGTCCCGCCCGGGCGGCGGGAGGCTGCTGTCGCTCACGGTCACCGATTGTCCCCCATCGAGGGCGCCGGGCCGTACCGGGTTTGGCGAAGGGCTAGTGCGGTGGCCAGAAACGTTCGCCGAGTTGGTGTTGGTCGGGGAATTGTCGTACGGGTGGTGTGGGGTGTGGTTTGTGCCTCGCCGTCGGGATTCTGCTGCGCCGCGGGTCGTGTATCGCACGGCTCGGGTGGGGTTGCGGGTGACGGCGGGTCAGCGGCGGCGGTGTTTCGGTCTGCTGCGGTCGGCTGGTGATGTGTGGGCGTGCGTGTTGGAGGTCAACGCGTGGCGGCGGCGCCGCCGGGATGCGCCGTTGGCCGGCTATCAGGAGTTGTGCCGGGAGTTGGCCGTGTCGGGGCCGGGGACGTTCGGCGAACTGGACAGCACGGGTGCCCGGTCGGTGTTACGCCGGTTCTCCGACGCGTGGTTCGCCGCGGTGAAACGCCGTCAGACGGGTGAGGTGTCGGCGGGGTTTCCGCGTCGTCGTCGTGGGTTGGTGCCGGTGCGTTGGTATCACGGCACGTTCACGGTTGACGGGCGGCGGGTGCGGATCCCGACCGCGCGTGGCAGCGCCCCGTTGTGGGTGCGGCTCGGCCGGGATCTGCCGTATCCGGTGGAGCAGGTCAGGTCGGTCACCCTGCTGTGTGAGGGTGGACGGCTGTTCCTCGACGTCACCGCCGAAGTTCCGGTGACCGTCTACCCGCCCGGTGAAGAGCCGGACCCGGGACGTGTCGCCGGGGTGGACCTCGGAATCATTCACCCCTACGCGGTGGCCGCCCCCGATGGGGCGGGGTTGTTGGTGTCCGGGCGGGCGATCCGTGCTGAGCATCGGATGCACCTGGCCGACACCAAGGCCCGCCGCCGGGCGGTGGCCCACCGGGCGCCGAAGCCGGGGCAGCGGGGGTCACGGCGGTGGCGCCGCTACCGCCGCCGCGCCCGGCTGGTGGAGGGCCGGCATCGGCGGCGCGTCCGCCAAGCCCAGCACGAGGCAGCCCGCACCGTCATATCGTGGGCCCAACAGCAGCGGGTAGGGGTGCTGCACGTCGGCGACCCCCGTAGCGTGCTCGACATCCCGGCCGGACGACGGCACAACCTACGGCTGCGGCAATGGCAGATCGGCCGGCTCATCCAGGTCCTCACTGACAAGGCCACCCTCGCCGGCATCACCGTCCACCTCGTCGACGAACGCGGCACCTCATCCACCTGCCCCGCCTGCCAGCGGCGGATACCGAAACCACGTGGGCGCACCCTCACCTGCCCACACTGCACGTACACCGGGCACCGTGACCTCGTCGCGGCGGCCATGATCGCCACCCGCACCCCGGGCGGCGGACCCACCACCCCCACCACAACCGTGCTGCCCGGGGTGATCACGCACCGTCGAGCCGGCCGGCACCTCCCCGGCGCCGGCCAGTCCCGACGTGACCCCCGCCGCCCACCCCCGGGCGGCGCGAGGATCAGATGGCCCGCGGAGGCCCGCCCCACCACCCGGTGAGGAGTCGCTCGCCCCACAAGGCGAGGATCCACAACACCACCGCAAACCCGGTGAACGTTAGTGGACACCGCACTAGCCTGACCGGAACCTGATCGAGGAGGCGTACGCGTGGAAGAGCCGGATCTGACCGCGGGTTTCGTGGCCCTGCTCGGGCTGAGGATCGACGAGGCGACCGCCGACCGGGTGGTCATCCGGTGGGCGGTGCGTCCGGAGCTGCACCAACCGTTCGGCATCCAGCACGGCGGCGTCTACTGCTCGGTGGTGGAGACGGCGGCCAGTGTCGGGGCCTCGATCTGGCTGGGTGACCGGGGCACGGTGGTCGGCGTCGCCAACCAGACCGACTTCCTGCGGGCCGTCCGCGACGGCGAGCTGACGGCGGTCGGCACGCCGGTGCACCGCGGCCGCAGCCAGCAGCTCTGGCAGGTGGTGATCACCGACGCGCAGGAGCGCCTGGTCGCCCGTGGCCAGGTGCGGTTGCAGAACCTCTCCTCCGGCGGGTAGGACCGCCGGCGCCCGCTGACCGGTTTGCGATAACCGGGGGCTTCTGCCCGGTTATCGTCGCCTCGATGACACCGCCCGCCGCCGACCCGACGTGAGGAAGCTCCTCGCCGCGACGCTCGGCGTCCTCTCCGCCATCGGCGGTTTCGTGGACATCGGCGACCTGGTGGCGGCGAGCCAGGCCGGCGCGCGCTTCGGCATGGGACACGCCTGGGTGCTGCTCGCCGGCGTGATCGGCATCTGCGCGTACGCGGAGATGGCCGGACGGATCGCGGCGGTGAGCGGGCGGGCGGTGTTCGACCTGGTCCGGGAGCGGCTCGGGGCGCGAGTGGCGCTGGTCAACCTGCTCGCGTCGTACCTGGTCACCGTGCTCACCCTGGCGGCCGAGCTCGGCGGTGTGGCGCTCGCGCTGCGGCTCGCCTCCGGCCTGCCGTACCTCGTCTGGGTGCCGGTCGCCGGGTTCGCGGTGTGGCTGGTGCTCTGGCGGATGCGGTTCCCGCTGATGGAGCGGGTGTGGGGGCTGACCGGGCTGGCCCTGGTGGTGTTCGCGGTCGCCCTGTTCGCCCTGCCCACCGACTGGGCCGGCCTGGCCGCGAGCGCGGTGCACCCGACGGCGGACGGGTTCGGCTGGGGTGCCTACTGGTTCGTCGCGGTGGCGCTGTTCGCGTCGACCGTCAGCCCGTACGAGGTGGTCTTCTTCTCCTCCGGCGGGGTCGAGGAGCGGTGGAGCGCCGCCGACCTGGCCGACGCCCGCCTCAGCGTGCTGGTCGGCTTCCCGGTCGGCGGTTTCCTCGCGCTGTCGCTGGTCGCCACCGCGGCGGTCGTCTTCCACCCGACCGGGGTGACGCTGGACCGGCTCGACCAGGTCGCGCAGCCGGCGGCGCTGGCGTTCGGCGCGGTCGGTCTGGCGGTCGCGGCGCTGGCGTTCTTCGCGGTGACCTTCGGCGCCGCGCTGGAGACGGGGCTCTCCGCCGCGTACGCCGCCGCGCAGTACTTCGGGTGGCAGTGGGGCAAGCGGGTCCGCCCCCGCGAGGCGGCCCGGTTCCACACGGTCCTGCTGGTGAGCATCCTGCTGGGGGTGCTGGTGCTGCTCACCGCGGTGGACCCGGTGACGCTCACCGAGTACATGCTGATCGTCAGCGCGGTCACGCTGCCGCTGACGTACCTGCCCATCCTGATCGTCGCGAACGACCGGACCTACCTGGGCGACCGGGTCAACGGGCGACTGCTCAACCTGCTCGGGGCCGTCTTCCTGCTGCTGATCGTCGCGGCGTCGCTCGCCGCGATCCCCCTGGCGATCACCACGAGGATGGGCCAGTGAGGTTCCAGGTGAGCCGGCAGCTGCTGGACCGGCAGCTCGTCGACGTCGAGGGGAGGCTGGTCGGCAAGGTCGACGACGTCGAGTTCGGCCTGGACGACGACGGGGTGCCGTACGTGCGGACGTTGCTGGTCGGGCCGGGCGCGCTCGGTGACCGGGTCGGGGGTCGGCTGGGTCGCCTGCTGGTCCTGGCGGCCGAGCGGTTCGTCACCGACCGGCCGCTGGCCGCGGTGCGGATCCCGTTCGAGCTGGTCGAGCGGGTGGACAGCGCCGTGCGGCTGCGTGCCCGCGCCGACGAGCTGCCCCCGTCGCCGGTGGAGGAGTGGTTGCGGCGCAACCTGATCGAGCGGATACCGGGGGCCGGCCGTGCGGGCGGGTGAGCTGCTGGGGCGCACCGCGTACGACCTGCGGGGCCGGCGGCTCGGTCGGGTGGTGGACCTGGTGGTGCGCGGCGGCTTCCCCGACGGCCGGCTGCGCCTCACCGACCTCGTGGTGGACGGCCACTGGTACGGCCGGGTCAGCGACCGGCTGATCGGACCGGAACGTCACCCCTCCGGGCCGTGGGCGATCCGGCTGGTGGCGCGGCGGCTGGCCCGCAGCACCCGGCCGATCCCGGTCGACCAGGTCCGCCTGGATCCCCCGGTGCCGGGCTTCCCCCGGTTGTGAGCCGTCAGCGCGGGGCGGCCGGGGCCGGTTCACTCTCGTCGGGGGCCGGCCCGCCCTCCGCGGCGGCCGGTGCCGGGAGTCGGTGCAGCCGGACCTCGGTGATGGCCCGGTGGTCGATCCGGGCGACCTCCAACCGCCAGCCGTCGACGGTCACGTCCTCGCCGGTCACCGTGGGGATGTGCCCCAGGCAGGCGAGCAGGAGGCCGGCGACGGTGGTGTAGTCGCCGGCGGGACGGCCGGGCAGCTCGACACCGACGTCGGGCAGGTCGTGCACCGGGAAGGTGCCGGGCAGCCGCAGCGCGCCGTCCGGGTCGGTCCGCACCGCGCGCACGTCCCGGTCGGTCTCGTCGTAGATCTCCCCGACGATCTCCTCGAGGATGTCCTCCAGGGTGACGATGCCGTCGACCGCGCCGCGCTCGTCGACCACCAGCGCGATGTGCTGCCGCTCGGCCTTGAACTGGCGCAGCGCGTCGACCACGGGCAGCGAGTCGGGCAGCAGCATCGGCGGGCGGGCGCACTCGTCGACCGGGCGGTCGTCCGGCACGCCGACCAGGTCCCGCAGGTGGATGACGCCGACGGCGTCGTCGAGCCCACCGTGGCGGACGACCGGCGCCCGGGAGTGCCCGGTCGCGGCCAGCACCAGCCGGGCGGCCTCGGCGGTCGTGCCGCTGTCCAGGCAGAAGACCTGCAACCGGGGCACCAGCACGGCCCGCAGCCGCCGGTCGGCGATCTCCACGGCACCCGCGATGATCGTCTGCTGCTCCTTGGTGAAGCCGTGGTTGCCGGCCACGATGTCCCGCAGCTCGTCCGGGCTGATCTCGTCGCGCTGCGGGCTCGGGTCCAGCCCGACCAGGCGTACGACCAGGTCGCTGGTGGCGCCGAGCGCCCAGACCGCGGGACGGGTGAGGCCGGCGAGCACGTCCAGCGGGCGGGCCACCAGCAGGGCCCACCGCTCGGGGGCCTGCATCGCGATGCGTTTCGGGGCCAGCTCGCCGAAGACCAGGGTGACGAACGTCAGCACCAGGGTGACCGCCACGATGGCGACCGGTTCGGCGGCGCCGCCGAGCGCGCCGAGCAGCGGCACCAGCGGCTTGGCCAGCGACACCGCCGCGGCGGCGGAGGCGAGGAAGCCGGCGAGGGTGATGCCGATCTGGATGGTGGCGAGGAACCGGTTGGGGTCCTGCGCGAGGCGGGCCAGCACCCGACCGGCCCGGCTGGTGCGCTCCAACCGCTGCACCTGGCTGTCCCGCAGCGAGACCAGCGCCATCTCGCTGCCGGCGAACGCCGCGTTGAGGATGACCAGGACTCCGACCAGTGCCAGTTGGCCCCAGTAGCTCTGCACGCCCGGCTCTCTCCCTCACCCGACCGCACCGACGGCGCCGGTGCCGCCGGACGGAGGCCCCGGCCGGCGTACGCCCATCTGTGCCCAGCCGACGGCCCGGTGAATCCTCGTGTCCCCCGTCGGGGTGCGACGCGGATCAGGCCGCCGCGGCGACCCGGGGCTGCGGCAGGTCGAGCACGTACGCGTCGCCCTCCTGTCGGAAGCCGAGCCGGTGGTAGTAGGGGGCGACCATGCCGGGCGGGCTGACCACGCGGCGGAAGCCCCGGTCGGTGAAGAGGCGACTGCGGCGGTAGACGAACTCGCCGGGGGTGAAGTCGCGGAACCGTCGGGTCACGTAGTCCAGGTCGACCTGGGCGACACCGTGCGCCTCCGCGTGGGCGAGCACCACCCCGACCACCTCGTCGTCGCGGACCACGAGGAAGGCCGACCGGTCGCCCGACCCCTCGGCGGGCGACGCGGGCTCGGGCGAACCGCCGGCCGGGCGCTCATCGGCGGGCCAGCGGAAGCCCGGGTTGAAGCGGGCGATGTCGGCGGCGTGCACCCGCAGGGTGTGCGCCAGGAACTGGTCGCGGACGCCGACCTCGACCACCTGGTAGGTGGCCTCGTCGTGCCGGGTGGTGAGCATCCGGCGCAGGTACCAGACGTTGATCACGGCGAGGACCACGTTCAGCCCCACCATCGGCCAGACGTGCACCGCGGCGTTGTAGCCGATCAGGATCAGACACCCGAGCAGGTTCAGGGCGCGCAGACGGAGGATGCGGGTCTGCAACAGCGACCAGACCAGCACCGCGGAGCCGACCCAGCCGAGGAGTTCCAGCCAGTTCATTCCCCGAGCGTACGGGGTGCGCGGCGGATCAGCCCGCGGCCGTGACCTCGGTCAGCCGTCCCCCGTCCTCGCGGTACTCGGCGCCGGTGCGCGGGCAGACGTGCCGGCCGTCGCCCTTGGCGACCAGCGGCTCGCCCGCCCGGCCCACCCAGCCGATCCGCCGAGCGGGCACGCCGACCACGAGCGCGAAGTCCGGCACGTCCCGGGTGACCACGGCGCCCGCCGCGACCAGCGCCCACCGGCCGACCGTGACCGGCGCCACGCACACCGCCCGCGCCCCGATCGACGCGCCCTCCCCGACCACCACGCCGACCGCCGTCCAGTCGTCGCCGTTCTTGAGCCGCCCCTGCGGGGTCACCGCGCGCGGGTACTCGTCGTTGGTGAGCACCGCGGCCGGCCCGACGAACACGCCGTCGGCCAGCCGCGCCGGCTCGTACACCAGCGCGTGGTTCTGCAGCTTGACGTTGTCGCCGACCTGGACGCCGGGCCCCACGTACGCGCCCCGGCCGATCACACAGTCGCGACCCACCGTGGCGTCCTCGCGCACCTGGGCGAGGTGCCAGATCCGGGTGCCGGCGCCGACGACGGCCCGGTCGTCCACGTCGGCCGTCGCGGCGATCCGCACGTCGTCGCGGGGTGCCCGGTGCTCGGGGTCGGTCATCTGTGGTTCCTTCCGGTGCGCGGGGCGGCGGTGGGGGGTCGCAACGGTAGACGCTCGGCGACACAGCCGATGTCACCTAGCCGACGCAGCACCGGGAACCGGCCGTCCGAGGAGGGCGGACGAACCGAAGGGACCCATTGACCCCGGCGGCACCGGCGGATTTCCGTCTGTGCTCTGGCGTTGCCGACGACGCTCTGGATAGCTTGCCGGACGGACGCGCCCACTCGCTGACCCCCCTCCGCGTACGCGTCCTGTCCCCTCGAGCGAAACGGATGTCCGTGAACGCACCGCACGTTGCCGCCGACGAGCCGATCGGCGTGGCCGTCGTCGGGGCCGGCTACTGGGGCCCGAACCTCGTCCGCAACTTCCAGGCCTCCCCTGAGTTCCGACTGCGCGCGCTCTGCGACCTCGACGTCGGGCGCGCCCGTCGGGTGCTCGGCGACTACTCGACGGTCCGGGCCACCGACGACCTCGCCAGCGTGCTGGCCGACGAAGCGGTGCGGGCGGTGGCCGTGGCCACCCCGGCCGGCACCCACCTGGAGGTCGCCACGGCGGCGCTGCGGGCGGGCAAGCACGTGCTCGTGGAGAAGCCGCTCGCGGCCAGCTTCGCGCAGGGACGGGCGCTGGTCGCCGAGGCGGACCAGCGAGGGCTGTCGCTGATGTGCGACCACACCTACTGCTACACACCGGCGGTGCTGCGCATCCGGGAGCTGCTGCACGGCGGCGACCTGGGTGAGCTGCAGTTCCTGGACTCCGTACGCATCAATCTGGGGCTGGTGCAGCGCGACATCGACGTGATGTGGGACCTGGCGCCGCACGACCTGTCCATCCTGGACTTCATCCTGCCGCCGGGGGTGGCGCCGGTGTCCGTGGCCGCGCACGGCGCGGACCGGATCGGCGCCGGTCGGGCCTGCGTCGCCTACCTGACGCTGCACCTCAACACCGGGGCCATCGCGCACATCCACGTCAACTGGCTCTCACCGGTGAAGATCCGCACCACGATCATCGGCGGGTCGAAGCGCACCCTGGTCTGGGACGACCTCAACCCGAGCCAGCGGCTGTCCATCTTCGACCGGGGAGTGGACGTGGCGTCGGCCGACGAGCTCGGCGACGAGCAGCGCCGCGACATGCTCGTCTCCTACCGCTCGGGTGACATGGTCGCGCCGGCGCTGACCGAACGGGAGGCGCTGCGCACGATGGTCGAGGAGTACGCCCGCTCGATCCGCACCGGCACGCCCGCGCTGACCGACGGGCGGGCCGGCCTGCGGGTCATCGCCGTCCTGGAGGCGGCCTCGCGGAGCCTCGCCGACGGCGGTCGCCTGGTCGACCTCGACGAGTGGGTCGAGGCGTGAGCACATCGTCGGCGCGCGGCCAGCGGCCGACACGAAGCGGAGCGGAGCGGTCGGAATGAGCGCAGTGGAGATCGCCGGGGCCCGGGCCCTGGTCACCGGCGGGGCGGGCACCATCGGCTCACACGTCGTCGACGAACTGGTCGCCGGCGGAGCGGCCGAGATCATCGTGCTGGACAACCTCGTCCGGGGCCGGCGGGAGAACCTGGCCCGCGCGTTGCCGCACGACGGCGTACGCCTGGTGGAGGGCGACATCCGCGACGCCGCGCTGGTGCGCGAGCTGACCGAGGGCACGGACCTGGTCTTCCACCTCGCCGCGATCCGCATCACCCAGTGCGCCCAGGAGCCCCGGCTCGCCAACGAGGTGCTGGTCGACGGCACCTTCAACGTGCTGGAGGCGGCGGCCGCGGCCGGCGTCCGCAAGGTGGTCCTCTCCTCGTCGGCGTCCGTCTACGGGCTGGCCGACGAGTTCCCGACCACCGAGCGGCACCACCCGTACCACAACGACACGTTCTACGGCGCGGCGAAGGCGTTCAACGAGGGCATGGCCCGCAGCTTCCACAGCATGTACGGCCTGGACTACGTCGCCCTGCGCTACTTCAACGTGTACGGGCCCCGGATGGACATCCACGGCCTCTACACCGAGGTCCTGATCCGCTGGATGGAGCGCATCGCGTCGGGCACTCCCCCGCTGATCCTCGGCGACGGCCTCCAGACGATGGACTTCGTGCACGTCGCCGACATCGCCCGGGCCAACATCCTGGCCGCCCGCGCCGACGTCACCGACGAGGTGTTCAACGTCGCCAGCGGCGTCGAGACCAGCCTCGGCGAGCTGGCGCAGGCGCTCAGCGAGGTCATGAAGTCCGACCTGCCGCCGGAGTACGGCCCGGCCCGCGCGGTCAACGGTGTCACCCGCCGCCTGGCCGACACCAGCGCGGCCGAGCGGAAGCTGGGCTTCCGCGCCCAGATCGGCCTGCACGAGGGTCTGCAGGGCCTGGTCGACTGGTGGCGGGCGGAGCAGTGAGCGCGCCCAGCGAGACCGGCACGCACAGCCCGTCGGACGCACCGGCGCCGCGCCGCATCCCGGTGATGATTCCCCAGCTCGGTGAGGAGGAGGCGCTGGCCGCCGCCGAGGCGGTCCGCTCCGGCTGGGTCGCCCAGGGCCCCCGGGTGGCCCGCTTCGAGCGCGAGTTCGCCGCGCTGGTCGGCGCCGAGCACGGCGTCGCGGTCAGCTCCTGCACGACCGCGCTGCACCTGGCGCTGGTGCTGCGGGACGTGGGCCCGGGCGACGAGGTGGTCGTCCCGTCGTTCTCCTTCATCGCGACCGCCAACGCCGTGCGCTACGTCGGGGCGACACCGGTCTTCGCCGACGTCGACCTCGCCACCGGCAACGTGACCGTGGAGACCGTCGACGCGGTCCGCACCGCCCGCACCCGCGCGGTGATCGCCGTGCACCAGGGCGGCGTGCCGTTCGACGTGGCCGCGCTGCGCGCCGCCGCCGACCGGTGGGGCGTGGTGCTGGTCGAGGACGCCGCCTGCGCGGCCGGCTCGACCGCGTACGGGCGGCCCGTCGGGGCCGGTGCGACGGTCTCGGCCTGGTCGTTCCACCCCCGCAAGCTGCTCACCACCGGTGAGGGCGGGATGGTCACGCTGGACGACCCGCAGGGGGCGGCCCGCCTGCGCCGGCTGCGGGAACACGGGATGAACGTGTCCGCCGCCGACCGGCACGCCAGCGCCCAGCCGGTGCTGGAGGCGTACCTGGAGACCGCGTTCAACTACCGGATGACCGACATCCAGGCGGCGATCGGGCTGGTCCAGCTCGGCCGCCTGACCGGGCTGGTGGCGCAGCGACGCGCCCTCGCCGCCCGCTACCAGGCCCTCCTCGGCGACGTCGACGGTCTGGTGCCGGTCCGCGACCCGGCGTACGGCGAGACCAACTACCAGTCGTTCTGGGTACGCGTCGACCCGGCGTACGGGGTCGGCCGCGACGACGTCCTCGCGGAGCTGGCCGCGGCCGGCGTGTCCGCCCGGCGGGGCATCATGGCCGCCCACCTGGAACCCGCGTACGCGGACGTGACGCCCGCGCCGCTGCCCGTCACCGAGCGGCTCACCCGCGACTCGCTGATCCTGCCGCTGCACCACGCGCTGACCGTGGACGACCAGGACCACGTCGTCGGCGTGCTGCGCAAGCTGGCCCCCTGATGCGCGACCTCGTCATCGTCGGCGCGGGCGGCTTCGCGCGGGAGACGGCCGCGGCGGTCCACGCCGTCAACCACGTCCGCCCGACATGGCGGCTGCGCGGGTTCCTCGACGACGACGCCGCGTTGCACGGCACGACCCGCGCCGGCCTGCCGATCATCGGCGGCACCGACCGCCTCGACGAGCTGCCGGAGACGGCCGTCGTCGTCTGCGTCGGCAGTCCCCGCGACTACCGGGCCCGGCGGCGCATCGTCCGGCGGCTGGACCTGCCGGCGCCCCGGTACGCCACGGTCGTCCACCCCAGCGCCCAGGTCGGCGCCGGCAGCGTCCTCGGCCCCGGCACGGTGCTGCTCGCCGGGGTGGTGCTGACCGCGGACGTGACCGTCGGCGCGCACGTCGCGGTCATGCCGCACGCGGTCCTGACCCACGACGACCGGGTCGACGACCACGCCACCATCGCCTCCGGGGTGCGCCTCGGTGGCGGCGCGGTGCTGCGCCTCGGCGCGTACGTCGGCGCCGGCGCGCTGGTCCGTGAGGGCGTCACCGTGGGCGCGTGGTCGCTGGTCGGGATGGGCTCCGTGGTGCTGCGCGACGTGCCGCAGGGCGAGGTCTGGGCGGGCAACCCGGCCCGCCGGCTGCGCGCCGCCGACCCCGGGCCGACCGGGCCGGGCGCGGAGCGGTCGTGGGCGCGGTCCACGTCGGAGGAGCCGGTCGGGGCCGACGAGATGTCGATTCCGCCGGTGTCGTTGGGGAAGCTGGCCGAGCAGAGGGTTGTGGGGAGCTGACCATGCCGGGAATTCCACTCGTCGATCTCGCCGCCGCGCACGCGGAGGTCGCGGAGGAGGTGGAGGCCGGCTTCAAGCGGGTCATCGCCGACACGGCCTTCGTGGGTGGCGCCGAGGTCGCCGCGTTCGAACGGGAGTACGCGGCGTTCAGCGGCGTACCGCACTGCGTCGGGGTGGCCAACGGCACCGACGCGCTGGAGCTGGCGCTGCGCGCCGTCGGGGTGGGCCCCGGCGCCGAGGTGATCCTGCCGACGAACACGTTCATCGCCACCGCCGAGGCCGTCGCCCGCGCCGGCGCGCGCCCGGTGCTGGTCGACTGTGACCCCGACACGTACCTGATCGACGTCGACGCGGCGCTGGCCGCGGTCACCCCCGCCACCCGCGCGGTCATCCCGGTGCACCTCTACGGCCAGCTCGCGCCGGTAGAGCGGCTGCGGGCCGGCCTGGCCGGCCGGGACGTCGCGATCGTGGAGGACGCCGCGCAGTGCCAGGGCGCCACCCGGCACGGGCGGGGCGCCGGCGTCGACGGCATCGCGGCGACGAGCTTCTACCCGGGCAAGAACCTCGGGGCGTACGGCGACGCGGGCGCGGTGGTCACCGCCGACGCCGACCTCGCCACGGCGGTCCGCACGCTGGGCAGCCACGGCGGCCTCACCAAGTACGTGCACGACGTGATCGGGGTGAACAGTCGCCTCGACGGCCTCCAGGCGGTGGTGCTCCGCGCGAAGCTGGCCCGGCTGGCCGCGTGGAACGACGCGCGTCGCGCCGCGGCGGCCCGCTACGACGCGCTGCTGGAGTCGGTGGACGTGGTCCGCCCGGTGACCCTGCCCGGCAACGAGCACGTCTGGCACATCTACTGCGTCCGGGTGCCCGGCGACGGCGGCCCGCGACGGCGGGACGAGGTGCTGGCCCGGCTCAACGCGGCCGGCGTCGGCGCGGGCATCCACTATCCGGTGCCGGTGCACCGTACGCCCGCGTTCGCCGGCCTCGGCCAGCCGCGGGGCGCCTTCCCCCGGGCGGAGCGGATCGCGGCGGAGCTGCTCTCCCTGCCGATCTACCCGCAGATCACCGCCGACCAGCAGGAGCGGGTGGCGCAGGCCCTCGTCTCGGCGCTCGGCGGGTAGCCGGGGTGTACATCTCGGTCCGCGACCGGCCGGCCGGCGGGCGGAGAGAACCGACCGGCACGCGGGCCCCCCGCGTGGCCGGGACGGTGCTGCTCCTCGGTGTCGTCAGCCTGCTCACCGACGTGTCTTCGGAGATGGTGTCGTCGGTGCTGCCGCTCTACCTGACCGCCGTGGTCGGGCTCAGCCCCATCGCGTACGGCTTCGTCGACGGCATCTACCAGGGTGTCAGCGCGCTGGTCCGGATCGCGGGCGGCTACGCGGGCGACCGCGGCGGGCGGCCGAAGCTCATCGCGGTCGCCGGCTACGGGATCTCCGCGCTGAGCCGCATCGCGCTGCTGCCGGCAGCCGGCTACGCCGCGATCACCGCCGTCATCACCGCCGACCGCCTCGGCAAGGGGCTGCGGACGGCACCGCGTGACGCCCTGATCGCCGAGGCGTCGCCGCCCGCGATGCTCGGCCGGGCGTTCGGGGTGCACCGCGCCCTCGACACCCTCGGCGCCGCGATCGGCCCGCTGCTGGCGTTCGCGCTGCTGGCCGGCCTGCCCGGCGGCTACGACTCGATCTTCGTGGTGTCGTTCGCGTTCGCCACGGTCGGCGTGGCGGTGCTGGTGCTGTTCGTGCCGAACCTGCGGACCGCCGCCGGGACGGCCCGGGTCGGGCTGCGCCGGGCCCTCCGCGAGGTCGCCGGTCGTCGGCTGCGCCGCCCCCTGCTGGCCGCCGGGCTGCTCGGCCTGCTGACGGTCGGCGACGGGTTCCTCTACCTCACCCTGCAGGACCGCGACGACTTCGCGGCCCGCTGGTTCCCCCTGCTGTACGTGGGCACCAACCTCGCGTACCTGACGCTGGCCGTGCCGCTGGGCCGGCTCGCCGACCGGGTGGGGCGGGCCCGCGTCCTCGTGGCCGGCCACCTCGTGCTGCCGGTCTGCTACCTGCTGGCCGCCCTGCCGCAGGGCGGCCTGGCGCTGACCGTGGTCGTCCTGCTGCTGCTCGGGGTCTTCTACGCCGCCAGCGACGGCGTGCTGCCCGCCCTGGTGAGCCGCCTGGTCCCGGCCGAGACCCGGGGCAGCGGCATCGCCGCGGCGCAGACCGTCGTGGCGCTGGCCCGCTTCGCCTCATCGGTGCTGTTCGGTCTGCTGTGGACGCTGTCGGGCCCGCGGCCCGCGCTGCTGCTCTTCGGCGCGCTGCTGCTCGGTATGGTGCCGCTCGCCGCCTGGATGCTGCGCGGCGTGGAGACACGGGAGGTGCCGGCATGAGCGAGCGCAGCAAGCGAATCGGACAGCACAGCGCGGTGGAGCCTCATGACGGCGCCGACCGCAGGGAGGTGCCGGCGTGAGCGTCCGGGCCCGGATTGCGGTCCTGGTGGCGGTGCTGCTGGTCGCCGTCGTCGGCGCCGGCGGCTACGTGTGGCGGGAGCGGCAGTCCCAGGCCCACTCGCGGGCGACCGCCTCGGTGCCCACCCGCACCGACCTGGCGGCGGTGCGGGCTCAGCCGCACCTGGTGTTCCGCAGCACCGCGCTCGGCGACGGCTACGGCCGGGTGGCGGCGGTGCCGCTCTCCGCGCCCGACGGCCCCCGCGCGTTCACCCCCGCCTCCTGCGAGCGGGTCTACGCCACGGCGGCGGAGGCCGTCTGCCTGTCGGCCGAGCGGGGCGTGGTGACCACGTACCGGGCCCAGCTGCTCGACCGGGACTGGCAGCCGCAGCGGGACTTGCCCCTCACCGGCGTCCCCAGCCGCGCCCGGCTGTCCCGCGACGGCTCCCTCGTCGCCACGACCACGTTCGTGTTCGGCGACTCGTACGCCAACCCGGGGCAGTTCTCCACGCGGACGGTGGTGAGCCGGTCCCGGGCCGAGGTCGTCGGCGACCTGGAGACGTTCCGGCTCGTGGTGGACGGCCGGACGGTCACGGCGGCCGACCGGAACCTGTGGGGCGTCACCTTCGCCGACGACGACCGGTTCTACGCCACCGCCGCGAGCGGCGGGAAGACGTGGCTGGTGGAGGGTCACCTGTCGACGCGGCAGCTGACCGCGCTGCGCCGCGACGCCGAATGCCCGTCGCTGTCGCCGGACCGGACCCGGATCGCCTTCAAGAAGCACGGCGACCTGCCGCCGGGCCGGTGGCGCCTCGCGGTCTACGACCTGGCCACCGGTGCGGAGACCCTGCTCGCCGAGACCCGCAGCGTCGACGACCAGGTGGAGTGGCTGGACGACGAGCAGGTCGTCTACGGCCTGGCCCGGCAGAGCCAGGGCACCGCGAGCAGCGACGTCTGGCGGGTGGCCGCCGACGGCAGCGGGTCGCCCCGGGTGCTCGTGCCCGACGCGTGGTCGCCCGCCGTGGTGCGCTGAGCGACCACGGCGGGCGGACCGTCAGGTCCGGCAGGTGAGCGGAGCCCTCACGGTGGGCTGGAAGTTCGCGTCGATGGTGACCGCGTTGGCCGACCAGCCGCTCAGTAGCGCGCACTTGACGTCGGGGTTGGAGCCGTCGGGCAGCATCAGGTTGCGCACGGATCCCTCCGTGCCCAGCACGAACGCGTACCACCGACCGCCGACCGCGAGCAGCCCGTCGATGTCGACGCGGGTGTTGCCCTGCTCGCCCGGGTAGAAGAACGGTGCCGTCCCCTCGCACGGGGCGGCCCGGAACTCCGTCAGCACGAACGTCGACCGCCGCACCGTCAGCTGCCCGCCGTAGTAGCCCTGAAGGCCGTCACCGTGCCAGTCGTCGCAGGTCGTCGGTGCGGCCACCCGGACGAAGGAGTCCTCGACGACCATCGGGCCGCACTGCTCCTTCTCGCTGACCCGCAGGCCCTCCGGCACGCCGTCGACCTTGACCCGGCGGGCGGTCAGCCCGCCCGGGCCCAGCACCGGGCTGTCCTTCGTGGTGGTGACCTGGCCGGGGCTCTTGATGAACGAGACGTCCTCGACCACGAGCCCCCGGCACGGCCCCGACGCCCAGATGGACCCACCCTGCACCTCGACGCGGCGGATGGTGACGTTCGCGGCGCGTACCCGGATGCTCGCGTTGACCAGCCGGAGGTCCTCGATCACCGTGCCGCTGCGTTCGATGACGAGGTCGGAGGTGCGGGTGGACTTCGGCCGCCACCCCGCCGGCACCCCGGTGTTGCCCGGGTGCGGCCAGTTGCCGACGCGCGGCGGCGCCGCGTCGCCCTTCGGACGGCCCGGCGACTTCGTGGCCGAGGGCCGGGCGGACGGCGACGTGGAGCCCGACGCGCTCGGGGTCGGCGCCGCCGACTGGTCGGCGGTCTCGGGCTGCGCCACGGCGTCGTCGGCAGCCGTGCTCTCCTCGGCGGCCACGACCGGGTCGGGGCTGCGCGTGACGTCAACGGTGACCTGGACGGCGACGACGGCGGCCACGACGCCGAGCGCCGCGAGCGCGATCCTCGTCCGGTTGCGGCGCAGCCAGGACCGGTCGGGCTCGGTCTCGGGCTGCCCGGCGGGGAATCCGCGGCCGGGGTGTTCCTGGTAATCAGGTCGCTGAGACATGATCCTGTTCCTCACGGCGAGCCCCGCACCGGGCGGCCAGGGCATTCGGCGGACGCACCAGGACGGCGCCTCCGGGGTCACCTGGCCGCGGATCACCAGGGTTGCGCTCACAGTTGCGCCGGTGGCAGCTCTCGTCCGCACGAGGCTGGGTCCGCGATCGCCGGGCTGCCGCCCGCCGGACCGGGACCCGACTGGTCCAACGCGGCAGCCGCCGGCGCGGTGTCGTCCGGTCCTCCGGCAGCACGGTCCGGCCGCTCAGATGCCGGCCTGCTGCCAGCGGCGGTGCGCCACCCGGGCGCGTACCTTGTGGACCTGCTCCCCGGGCAGGAACAGCGGGTGTCGCCGCGAACGCCGCGCACCCACCCGGCGCCGCAGCGCCAACGCCCGCCACAGCGGCGCGAGCGCCGGCCGTGGGCAGGTGTCGGCCGCGAAGGCGGCCAACTCGTCCACCGGCCACGACTCCGCCTTGCCCCACTCGAACGACCGCACCGCGTAGGTCAGCGCCTCACGGGCCAGCGTCCGCCGTGACAGGTCGTGCAGGGCCCGCCAGCGTGGGTCGCCGCCGAGGACGCTGTCGAAGCAGGCGGTGCGCTCCGCCAGGTCCACCAGCACACCCTTCGGGTCGCCGCCCTGGAACGAGGTGAGGTGCATGTTGGCCGCGTGTTCGCGGTAGTAGGCCTGGTCGGCGCCGCCGACGAAGGCGACGTCGGAGACCGTCGCCGCCCGCATCCACATCTCCAGGTCGCCCGCGTGCGGAAGCTCCGGGTTGTATCCGCCGACGGCGCGCAGCACCGACGTACGCATCACGGCCTCCGGGGAACGCAGCGGGTTGCGGCCGGTGCGGCAGCGGTCGGTCAGCCAGTCCGGGCCGCGCCACAGCGTCCAGGACGTCGCCGTGGTCCGTGCGGGCGGCAGTTCGTCGGCGCTGAACGCGACCGCCCGGCCGTAGACCAGCCCCACCTCGGGGTGCTGCTCCAGGACGGCGGTGGCGCGGGCCAGTGACGACGGGGTGAGCAGGTCGTCGGCCGACAGCAGCACCACGTAGTCGCCGTCCACCTGGGACAGGCCCTCGTTGTACGTGGCGATGTGCCCCCGGTTGCGGTCGTGGCAGATCGCCCGCACCCGGTCGTCGGCGGCGGCGATCTCCCGCACGACCGACGCGCTGCCGTCCGGCGAGGCGTCGTCGACGATCAGGACGTCCACCTCGACGCCCGGCTGGGACAGCACGCTGTCGACGCAGGAGCGCAGGTAGTGGCCGTAGTTGTAGCACGGGATCACGACCGAGACGCGTGGCCGCCGCCGCGGTGGTGGACCCGGTCGCACCACGGTCGCCGGCGCCAGGCCGGTCAGCGTGAGCCGCATCGCGGCAACGTCGAACATGTCGCATCCCCTCCGGTCGGCGGGTGGTTCAGGGTGAGACGAGGGCGATCTCGGGACGTTCCTGGGGCGGCTCGGCGGTGCCGACGGCCTTCAGCTCGGCCAGTCGGCGTCGCGCCCAGCGGACCAGCAGGGCGGCGTACACGACGGTGGTGACCGACCCGCCGATCAGCAAAGCCAGCAGGCGGTCGTGGACCAGGTCGACGGCGAGCAGCCCGGCAGCCGTCGCCGGGACACCGGCCAGCAGCGGCACGGCGAGGTTCCGCAGCGCCGCACCGAGTTGCAGGCCGTGCGGGCGCAGGGCGATCGCGTACGCGGGCAGCACGACCAGGACACCGATCACGACGTGCGCCCATCCGGCGCCGGCCAGTCCCCACCCGCTGATGCCGATCGCCATCGCGGGCACCAGCACGACGAGCCATACCGCCTGGATGACGAGGACCGCGCGCGTCGCCCCGACCGCGATGAGGTACGTGGTGACGAGGTCCAGGACGATCCGCAGCGAGCCGAAGAACGCGAGGCCCCCCAACGCCTGCGCGGCGGGCAGCCAGCGGTCCCCGTAGATCAGCGGGATGACGACGCTCGCCAGGGTGGACAGCCCCACCCCCACCAGCAACGCCACCGACCAGCTCAGGCCGATCGCGCGGGGCAACGCGTCGGCCCGGCGGCGGACGTCGGTGATCTGGGCGAACCCCGGCAGGGCCACCACCCGGATCGCCTGGCCGAGGGTGAGCATCGGCCAGGACGCCATGTTGAACGCCAGCACGTAGAAGCCCAGCATCAGCGCCCCGCCGGTGCGCCCGACCACGGCGAACGGTGCGTTCATCACCATCCACGACAGCAGGTTCGCCGACGCGAGGGGCAGGCCGAACCGTACGAGCGACCCGGCGATCTCCCGCCGGAAACCGAACCGCGGCCACGTCCGCGCCACCACGAACTGGATGACGGTGGAGACGCCCTGCGAGGCCACCCGGGCCAGCGCGAGGGACATCGCGCCGAAGCCGAGGACGGCCAGCAGCGGGGTGAGGACGACGGACACCACCAGGCCGGCGCCGTCGACCGCGAACTGCGCCGACTGGCGGAAGTCGCGCTGGATCACCGCGTACGGCACGGTGGCCAGCCCGACGAGCACCAGGGTCAGCGACATGACCCGGACGACCGGCGCGGCGTCGGCGCTGCCCATCGCGCTGGCCAACGGGCCGGCGAGCGCGGACGTGGCACCCGCCAGACACACGCTCACCACGACCGCGATGGTCGCCGCGGTCGGCCCGCGCTCGGCGATCGACCCGTGGCGGACGAGGTCGGAGGTCATCCCCAGCTCGACCAGCGCCGTCAGGATCACCTGGATCGTCAGCGCGACGGCGAAGACGCCGAACTCCTCCGGCGCGAGCAGCCGCGCCATCACCACGCCGAGGCCGAAGTTTCCGAGGCGCAGGGCGAGGCTGCCGATCGTTCCCCAAGCCAGACCCCGCCGGACCTTGCCGCCGAGGTCGTCGGCGGGCGGCGCCGGGACCGCGGCGGCGTCAGGTTGCGTCATGACGGGTCGCGGTCGCTTGCAACAACATGCTCGACAATCCGGCCTCCCGGTGCCGCACGACCCGATGCCGACGGCCACCGCGACGATAGTGCGGCGGGAGCGGCTCCGGTGTCGGAGAACTGTCTACAGTCCCGAGCTTGTCGTTCATCCCGGTTGACTTATCGGTGCGGGCACGTCGGCCCGGCGCACCACTGTGGGGACGGCCGACGCGACGTTATCGTGGTCCGGCCGCACGGGCCCGCGTCGCCCGACCGCCCGCCTCCGGAAGGACGTCGAGATGAGCGAGCAGCCACCGGCGGGTCCGCGATGACCGGTCAGCCGGGCCCGTCGCGGTCCGGCGCCGTCCGTCCACTGGTCATGTGGGCGCAGCGCCGCGCTCATCTGCTTCCCGCGCCCGCGCGGCGGGGCCTGGGGCAGCTGGCCCGGACGCTGATCCACGACCGGGGCGCGGCGGCGCCGGAGGCGGACTGGCGGGTTCCGCTGGTCGCCGGCGGCACGGGCGACATCGAGGACCTCGGCCCGGCCGGGGAGCCGCCCGAGCGCGACGTACCACCGGCGCGGGCGAAGCCCGTCGCGGTTCGCCGCTGCGCGGTCGTCACCGGACCGGACAAGGGCGGGGCGGAGGAGTTCGCCGCGTTCCTCGCCCGACGATTGCCGGAGCGGGGCGTCGAGACGGTGTTCGTCCGCGCCGCCGACACCGCCGACGACGACCCGCTCCTGCGCGCCCTCGCGGCGGCCGGCGTGCCCACCGTGACCGCGCTCCCGGGCGACCAGCAGTGGCTGCGGACGGTCGACCCGGACGTCGTCAGCGCGCACTGCGCCCCCGACTGGATGCTCGACGCGGTCGCCGCCGCGGGCGTGCCGTGGGTGGAGACCCTGCACGGCATGCACCCCTTCATGCATCCCCACACCTGGCCGGGCGAGCGCGAGCGGGCCCGGCGGGTCACCGCCCAGGTCGCCGTCAGCGACCTCGTCCGTCGCCAGTACCTGGCGGTGAACCCGGACTTTCCGGCCGACCGCGTGGTCACCGTGCCCAACGGCGTCGACCTCGACCGGGCGCCCCGCGTCGACCGGGCCCTCGCCCGGCGGGCGCTCGGCCTCACCGACGAGTTCCTGTTCGTGTCGTTGGCCCGCTACAGCCTCCAGAAGAACACGTACGGGCTGGTCTCGGCGTTCGCCGAGGTGGCCGCCGCGCACCCGGGTACGCACCTGCTGGTGGCCGGCCACACCGACGACGGGCCGTACACCCAGCAGATCATGCGACTCGCGCGGTCGCTGCCGGCGGCCGACCGCATCCACCTGCGCGCGCTGTGCCGCAACCCGTCGGGGCTGCTCGCCGCCGCGGACGCCTTCGTCCTCGACTCGTACTTCGAGGGCTGGTCGCTCGCCTCCATGCAGGCGATGGCGGCGGGCCTGCCGGTGGTCCTGAGCGACGTCGGCGGCGCCCGCGAGCAGGTCGGGCCGGACGGCGCCTGGGGTCACCTGGTCGGTAACCCGGGCGGTGACCCGTCCCGGGTCGGCTGGGCGGAGATCGGCGCGACCCGGTTCCGCACCCAGGTCAACCGGGCCGAGCTCGTCGCCGCCATGTCCGCGGTCGTGCGGGACCGGGCGGTGTGGGCCGAGCGTCGGGATGAGTTGGCGGAGCGGGGCCGGACCCGGTTCCCCGCGGACGCCTGCCTCCGCCGGCACGCCGACGTGCTGCTCGGCTACGCCCGACCCGGCTCGGGCTCCCAGTTGGTCCAATAGCTGCCGGGGTTGACGAGGTACTGCACGGTCGCCTCGGGAATGTGTTCGATGCGGTGCCGTCGGCTGTGCCGGTACATCATCTCCCAGTCCTCCTTCGGCAGGGTGGCGGCGACGCGTCGGATCCGGCTGAACCAGACGTCGCCGGTGCGCCGGACGACGAACGGGTTGCTGTCGAGGAACGCCGTGTTCTTGGCGAGGTTCCGGTCGAACGGCTGGGAGAGCACGTCGTACTCGGTGCCGTCGGGCAGCACCCGGCGCATCGCCGTGTAGACCCCGTCGGGCGCGTCCGGGGCGGTGAGCCGGGCGAGCGCGACCTCCAGGTGCCGGGGGTACCAGAGGTTGTCGTCGTCGATGAAGGCCACGAACGGCGAGTCGGTCAGCCGCATGCCGATGTTGCGGCTGACGCCGAGGACGTTGACGTTGCGGGCCAGGCTCACCGGGAACAGGCGGGGGTCGTCCGGCAGCGGCGGCAGCCCGCCGCCGTCGTCCACCACCACCAGCACCAGGTCACGCATGGTCTGGGCCAGCACCGACTCGACGGCCCGGAGCAGGTGCTCGGGCCGGCGGTAGGTCAACAGCACCACGGCGACCGTGGCCTTCGGGCGGCGGCCCTGCGGCAGCGTGGCCAGCAGGCGACGTGTCTCGGCCAGCTCCAGCCGGCGCAGCCCGAGTGCGGTGTGCCCGAGCAGCACCTTGTTGCGCAGCTCGTACATCGGCATCCAGCCGAACCGCGCCCGCAGTTTCCGTCTCAGGATGGTGAGCATTCTCGGCCTACTCCCGTCGGTCGGTCGGTTCGCTGGCTGGGCGGGTGGCGACGCGCGCGAGGAGCCGACCCCGGATCGGGGCCGGCTCCTCCTGCCCCGGTCAGTCCGGCAGGAACGCCACATCCACCCAGTAGTTGTGGGCGGCGGTGCTCGTCGGGGCCACCCCGCCCGCCCCGTACCGGTACACGGCGCCGGTGAAGCCGACGTGCAGCGGCGGGTTGTCGTACGGGCTGAGGAACTGGTTGAGGTCCACGGCGTAGTACCCGGCGTCGGTGTGGTACGACGCGGTGTAGGTGGCGCCCGGGGTGACGGTCACCGGCTGGGCGAAGACCAGGGTCTGCCAGCCGCTTGCGGTCTCGCCCACGAAGGTGCCGGTCGCCAGCAGGTCACCGGCGGCGGACCAGAGCGAGCCCGTGTGGGTGCCGGTGTTGCTCGTGCCCTTGTAGAACCTCACCCCGTGGACCTTGCCGGCGACGTCGGAGGTGAACCGCACCCCGACCTCCACCGGCGTGGTGTCGTTCCACTGCGCGTTGGCCGGCACCGCCTGGGTGCCGAAGATCGACACCGTGCCGGCGGGCAGGGTCGGGCCCGGTGTGGGCGTCGGGGTCGGGGTGGGCGTGGGTGTGGGGGTCGGAGTGGGGGTGGGCGTGGGCGTCGGGGTGGGCGTGGGGGTCGGCGTCGGGGGTGGCGTACCACCGCCCTCGCTGCGGAAGAGCACGTCGACCCAGTAGTTCGTCGCGCCGTACGTGCTCGTCGGGAAGCCGCCGGTCGCGGCGTACCGGTAGGCCCCGTTGCCGGTGGCCGGCGCGGTCAGCGGCCCGTTGACCCACGTCGAGGCGAAGAAGTTCGTGGTCGCCGAATAGTGGCCGTTCGGCGCGAAGTACGAGGCCACGTACGTCGTTCCGGCGGTCAGGGTGACCGGGGTGGGGAACGAGGCCACCTGCCAACCCACGTTCGTGCCGGACGGGAACGTCAGCTGGGTGATCCGCGTGCCGTCCGCCGTCCACAGGCTGCCCGTGTGGGTGCCGGTGTTACCCGGCCCCTGGTAGTAGCGCAGGCCGACCAGCTTGCCGTTGGTGGACGGGGTGAACCGCACCCCCACCTCGATGGGTGCGGCGTCCTGGTCGGCGGCGACCTCCGGCGTCGCGTTCGGCGCGAACAGGGTCGAGATGGTGGAGTCCAGCTCGGTCGTGAACGACCAGGCGACGGAGACCGGGTTGTCGTCGCTGTCGCGCGCCGACACCGACGCCGTGTACGTCTGGGCCGCCGCGAGCGGCGCCGAGGGTGTGAAGGCGACCGTGTTGGTCTGGCTCTGGTAGGTCGTCGTCCCGGCCGTCGCCGCGCCGCCGGCCCCGGTCAGCGTGACCTGGACGGTCGACGGCACCACCGGCTTCGAGAAGGACGCCGAGAGCGCGGTCGAGACCGGCACGCCGGAGGCGCCGTCCAGGGGTGACTGCGACACGACGTACGGCGGCGCGTCGGCACCGGCGAGGAAGGTGACGTCGACGTAGTAGTTGCTGCCCCGGTACGTCCGGTCCGGGATGCCCCCGTCGGTCGAGAACAGCCCGTTGTCGACGGTGCCGACCGACCGCGGGGCGGTCAGCGGACCGGCCACCCAGTCGCGGACGCTGAACGCCAGCTCGTCGGCCGCGTAGTGCCCGTTGGGGGCGCGGTAGGACGCGACGTAGGAGGTTGCCGCGGTCACCTGGACCGGCTTGTCGAAGGTCATCGACTGCCAGCCCGTCGCGCTCTCGTTCGAGAACGTGCCGGTGGCGAGCTTGGTGCCGTTCATCGCCCAGAGGGTGCCGGTGTGTGTGCCGGTGTTGGTCGCTCCCTTGTAGAAGCGAACCCCGGTCACCACACCGTCGGTCGCCGGCTTGAACCGGACGCCTAGTTCGATGGCGTCGCCGTCGTCGGCCGCCTTGACGGCCGGTGTCCGGGAGCCGAACAGGGTGTGCGGTCCGGTCAACGCGAACGACCGGCTGACCGGGTTGGTCCCGACGTTGACGCTGTCGTCGATCGCCCGCACCGACACGGTCAGCGCGAAGCCGGCGGCGATGAACGTGTAACTCCAGCTGGTCGTGCCGGTGGCCGGATGCCAGGTCTGCCCGTTGTCGGTCGAGACCTCGACGCCGGCGACCCGGCCGCCGACGTCGCTGGCCGTGCCGGTGACGGTCACCGCGGCGCCCCGGGTGAGGCTCGCGCCGGCCGCGGGCTGGCTGATCTGCACCGTGGGCGCCTGGACGTCGGTGGACGGGCTGGCTGCGGCCAGTTCGCTCATCCGGGTGTCCGGCTGCACGCCCATGTCGGCGAAGAGGTTGATCACCGCTTGCTGCAACCGCCGGTCGGCCGGTTCGTTGGCGTACCCGTCGTGCTCGGCGTCGAGGCCCCAGGCGTACTGGATCGTCCCGGCGGAGAAGACGAGCGCCCCGCTGTCCGCGCGGTAGAGCGTCATGTTGTGGGTCGTCGTGCCGGGGGTGACGACCTGGCCGAAGTCCCGCAGGTACTCCGGTGTCTCGCCGACGGTGGTGGAGAGGCGGATCAGGCCCGGCGGCCGGAACCCGTTGTCCAGGTCCTCGTCCGACTCGTAACCCACGGTGTGCGGGGCGAGCGTCACGTTCTGCCCGGTCGGGAGCCCGGCGTTGCGCCAGAACCGCAGCCCGGTCTGCGCGGCCGGCACCTGGATCGGCAGGTCCGAGTGGTTGGCCATGTACGCGGTGCCGAGCAGCGCGTTCTCCGGGCGGCCGCCGTTGGACGGCGGGCTGAACCGCGGGTCCCGCCACGTGCCGGTCCACTCCGCCGACGGGTCGATCTTCTCGGCGGCCCAGGTCTCCTTGTAGCAGACGAGCGTCCGGTACGCGGTGTTGCTGCCATCCGTGCTCGGCTCCCACCGGGTCTTCCAGTAGACGGAGTTGCCGCTGAAGAAGGCGAGGTGCACGCCGGCGTCCCGGGCCGCCTCCACGTTGATGCGCTGCGGCCCGCTCCAGTATTCGTCGTGCCCGACCGACAGGAAGATCCGGTGGTTCTTGATCAGGCCGCCGCGCCGGTCGCTGTCGATGCCGGAGGTGTAGCTGACGTCGAAGCCGTTGCGTTCGAGGAACCGGATCATCGGGTACTCGTTGCTGAACAGGAAGTCCCGGCCCTCGCTGTCGCCGCGGGTGGCGTACGGGCGGTTGTAGCTGAGCTTGTAGGCGCGGCCGAACTGCGGGCCGACGTAGAAGTCGGCGCCGCCGTAGGTGTTGTATGCCTGCCACGTGGTGTCCGAGGTCTGGAAGAAGACGTCCGACCGGCTGGCGTCGTCGCGCACCACGAAGGGGATGTGGCTCGCGCCCTGGGTGTCGCCGCGCTCCAGCCGGGCGATGTACACCCCGGACACGGTGGTGGTCGGCACGGTCCAGCTCGCCGAGACGGCCCAGTTGCCGCAGTCGACCATGTCCGTGCCCGGGTCGTGGATGCAGGCCGGCTGGCTCTGGGGCAGCCGTGCCGACGGGCTGATCTCCTTGATGAACCGGGCCCCGGCGCCGCCGTAGTAGCCCAGGCGGTAGATCCGGATCGAGTAGGCCCGCGCATCAGTCTTGATCTTGAAGTTGACGGTTCCGCCGACGTTGACGCTGATGTCGGTGCTGAAACCCTGGATCGACTCGTCGCCCGCGCCGCGGATGTCCCACTCCTCGGGGTCCGCGCCGGGCTGCGAGTTCTCACAGACGACCGGGTTGATCACTGGGTTGCACGGCCCGGCGGCCGCGACGGCCCGCTGCACCACGACCAGGCCGCTGGCGACCACCGCGAGCACGACGGCGATCAGCACGGCTGGTCGACGGGTCAGCCGGACCTCAGCGGCCCGCCCGGCCGCGACGATCACCGGCTCACCTGTCGACACGAGGACCCGGCCGAGCGGGCCCGGCCGCCACACCGCCCACCGTCGGCCAACGAAGTCACGTACGCGCGGCCACGCCCGGGTCGGCTCCCGACCACGGCTGTCCTCGGTCTCGTCCATCACGTATCTGCCCTCTCCGGGCTGTCTGGGGGCCACCAGAAGAATTCGAGAAGAGCTCAGCGCAGTTGGCCGCGGAACGGTCTGTGCCTCGGCACGGTCAAAGTAAGGCAGCACCTGGGAAAATCAACATCGGCGGCCAGGACATCCGACACTGACTGGTCGGCGGAGGAGACCGGACACATTAGCCGGACGCCCGCGCATTCAGCTCAGCGCGCCTATCCGCGCCGCCCGCCGACGGCCGATGTGCGGACGACCCGGGCGGGGTGGGTGAACCGCCAGACCGCCCCACACAGGCCACACATCATCGCGAGCGTGAAGGCGTACGTGGTGAATGACATCGAGTCGAACGTGGCCCCCACCAGAATCGCCACTATCTGCGACGAGAGCAGTGCCGCACACAGGTGCTTGTCATCGGGCCGGGTCGACCGACGCATCGCGAGAACCGACAGTCGGATACACGCGATGTGTAGGCCGGCCAGCGCCGCGACGCCGATGATTCCACCGGTGACCAGGGTGAGCAGCCACTGGTTGTCCAAATAGAGATAGATGGTCGGGATCAGCGTTCCGGGCCCTCGGCCGAGCCACGGCCGCTGGGCGAAGAACTCCGCCACGACCGCGTAGTCCTCGGTACGCGCGCTGATGCTCGAATCCTGCTCACCGGCGAGGAACATCGCGCGCAACGTCCCGATGAGACCGGGCTTGACGATGAACAGCGCCCCCAGCACGGCACCGCCGACCAGCGCCATGTTGTAGCGCGTCCGCCACGGCCACACGGTCACGAACATGACACCGATCGCGGCGAGCAAAGCCACCACGCCGGTACGCGAGATCGCCACCGGCACGGCGGCCGCGATCATCACGGCCAGGACGGCGTACGCGGCACGCTGGTTGCGGGTCGCGGAGAACCGGACGTAGTGGATCGCGAACGGCACGGCCATCGCGAGCACCGTGCTGAACTCGATGTAGTGGGCCGCCGTGCCGGGCACCCGGAAGAGCCCGCCGGTGCCGCGCGCGGCGAAGTCCAACAGGTCGGACTTCCACTGCAGACCGGGCAGGACCAGGTACTGGGCCGGGTTGAAGGCGAAGGTCGACTGGATGAGCCCGATCAGGGCCATGAAACCGGCGCACCAGACGAAGATCCGCAGCACGTTGTTGAGGCGGGCCCAGTTGGGTATCCCGTCGGCGGTCATCAGGACGACGCCGAGGAACTCGATCGTGACGAGCAGGAAGAAGTTCTGCGCGTTCGCCTCGATCGACGGCAGGCCCCGGAGCATCCCGGCCAGGTAGGAGAAGAGCACGGACAGCAGGTAGAGCAGAACCACCCAGCGCAGCGGCTGGGGACCGGTCATGACCAGCCGGTAGTCCAGCCGCGACAGCACCCACCAGCAGAACATGCCGAGCCCGAGCAGCAGCGCCGGCCGGCCCGCGTAGGTGAGGTTGGGGACGATCAGGTTCGCCGGCAGCACGTACAGCAGGACGACGAGCAGGTTCAGGACCGTCGTGGTCCCCAGCACCAACCACCGACGCCGGCTCGCGTACGTGCGGTCGTAGACGAGCGACGGCTCGAAGTCGACCGGGTGATGGACGAGGGTCACGACCCGTCAGGGCCGATTCTCGCGGCGGTCCCGCCCGTTGGTCGGCGTCACCGGAAGCACGATCGTCGCGTCGGAGCGGGCCCGGTCGGCGACGAAGTCGGGACGCGTGGGGCGCTCCGGCGTGACGACGCCCGGGCGGTCGTCGCGGCGGGCGGCCAACTCGCCGGGCTCGGTGCGCCGGGGCTGGACCGGCAGCGGTCGCGGCGGGGCGGGCGCCCGGTCCGGGTCGCGGCCGGCGTCCCGGCCGGCGTCCCCGGTCGGCACCGAACCGACCCACCGTGGCGACGCCGCCTCGGTCTGGGGGGCCGGCTCGGCCTCCGGGCCGGCGCGGCGGCGCTTCCGGCGACGCAGCAGGGCATCCACCGCGACGGTCCCGCCGACGGTGATCAGCAGGCCGATGCCGCCCGCCACCACGATCACGCGCTTGACCTTCGAGGTGACGACCTCCGGCAGCGCGCCGTCGTTCAGCGTCAGCGTCGTGATCATGTCGGCGGGTGCCAGGCCGTACTGCTCCTGCTTGGCGACGATCTCGGCGTTCAGCAGGCGGATGATCTCGCGGACGGTGGCCGTGGCCTGCTCGGGGCTGTTGCCCACCACCTCGATGCCGAGCAGCGGGGACTCGCGGGGGAAGTTCACCAGGACGTTGTCCGACAGGCCGCGGTCGGCCAGCCGGCCGAGCTCGGTGTTGTCGGTGACCTTCACGATCGCGGCGTCACCGAGGGAACCGATGCCGAGGTCGAGCCAGGGATTGCGGGGGCCCTTCGATTCCGTGCGCTGGGGCGGCAGCATCTGCAGATAGCCCTGCGCCCGGTAGTCGGGCCGCACGTTGATGGAGACGAAAACCGCGGCCACGACCGAGGCCAACAGGAGAGGCAGGGCCACATACCAGCGGCGGGCCAGCACCTTGGTCAGGTCCCAGAGGTCCACAACAGCCTCTCGTATGGTGATTGAGGTCGGCAAAGGCTCGGTTGAGCGTGACGGGCGTCAGCGGCCCGATAACCTTCCCCGCGCATAGTTTCCACGGCGACCAGAACCTCCGCAAGGTCCGGTCGGAGAGCCGACTCGGCGGTCCGTGAGGCGGCCCGGAGGCGACCGGCGGGCCTGCCGGAACGGTCCACCGAACAGCCGATGGCGCGGTAGCCGGAAACAGCATTCCACCGCCGATCAACCGTCATTCGCCGAGACCCGGCGCGGCTGTCCTCTGCTGAGCCGTCACATGTCGACGACATCGGTCGGCTCGCCGCCACGGCGGTTTCTTCGCCCGCTCTCACCGACGGCTCAGCGCACCTTCGCCGAGACGAAGTCGGCGAGACCACCGAGCGTCTCGAACAGGTCGGCGGTGACCTCGTCGCCGTCGATCTCGATGTCGAACCGCTGCTCCAGCGCGACGACGAGCTCGACCACGGCCATCGAGTCGAGCTCGGGCAGGTCGCCCAGGAGCACGGTCGACGCGTCGAGCGTGTCGGCGCGGTCCTCGATGCCGAGCGTCTCCACGACGACGGACTTGACGTCGTCGAAGGTGGTGGTGCTGGTGTCCATTTCTCCCCTTGAGATCGAGCCGAACTCAGACCAGGACCTCGGCCGGTGCCGGGTGGCTGAGGAAGGCGGTGGGACTGGCGGTCAGACCGTACGCGCCGGCCTGGAAGAGCACGACGAGGTCGCCGACCTCGGCCGGCGGCAGGGCGACGTTGTCGCCGAGCAGGTCCAGCGGAGTGCACAGGCACCCGACCACGGTCACCGGCTCCCCCGCCTCGGCGCCCCAGCGGTTGCCGACGGCGATCGGGTAGTTGCGCCGGATCACCTGCCCGAAGTTGCCCGACGCGGCCAGCTGGTGGTGCAGCCCGCCGTCGACCACCAGGTACGTCCGGCCGCGTGACTCCTTGCGGTCCACCACCCGGGTCACGTAGACGCCGCTCTCGCCGACGAGGTAGCGGCCCAACTCGACGACGACCCGGGCGTCCGGCAGCGCCGACCGGATCGGCCCCTCGACCAGCGTCGCCAGGTTGGCGCCCACGGCGGCGAGGTCCAGCGGCTGGTCCTTCTCGAAGTACGGGATGCCGAAGCCGCCGCCGAGGTTGAGGTAGCGGACCGGCAGCGGTGACTCCTCGGCCAGCCGCAGCATCAGCTCGACCGTCTGCCGCTGCGCCTGGCAGATGCTCTCCGCCCGCAGATTCTGCGAACCGGCGAAGACGTGGAAGCCGAGCAGGTCCAGGTCGGCGTGGGCGAGCTCCTTGAGCAGCGCGGGCACCCGCTCGGAGTCGATGCCGAACTGCTGCGGCCCGCCACCGAGCCGCATGCCGGAGCCCTTGACGGAGAAGTCGGGGTTGACCCGGATCGCGACGCGGGGCCGGATGCCGAGCCGGTCGCCGACGGCGAGGACGCGCCGCGCCTCGTTCTCCGACTCCATCTCGATGGTCACCCCGGCGGCGACGGCCTGACGCAGCTCGGCGTCGGACTTGCCCGGGCCGGCGAAGCTCACCCGGTCGGCCGGCATGGTCGTGTCCAGCGCCGTCCGCAGCTCCAGACCGGACGCGACGTCGAAGGCGTCCACGAGGCCGCTGAGGTGCTGGACGACGGCGGGCATCGGGTTCGCCTTCACCGCGTAGCTGAGGCTCACCGCCGTGGGCAGCGTGTCGCGCAGCAGCCGCACCCGGTCGGTCAGCAGCGCCCGGTCGTACGCGAAGAACGGGGTGGCGCCGACCCGTTCGGCGAGCCGGTCGACGGGGATGCCGCCGACGAGGAGCGCGCCGGAGCGGCCCTCGAAGGCGGCCAGGGCGGGGTGGGTCACCTGATCACTTCCTCGCGGATGAGGTTGCGGTCGAACTTGCCGTTCGGGTTGCGGGGCAGGGTGTCCCGGCGCACGATCTGCTTCGGCACCATGTAGAGGGGCAGCCGCTTGCGCAGCTCGGCCCGCAGCTCGGCCTCCTGGACGTCACCCACGGCGGGTGGGCTCACGACGAGCACGACGTGCTGCCCGATGCGCGGGTCGTCGACGCCCAGCGCCACGGCGTCGCCGACCAGGCCGGTCTCGTAGGCGACCTCCTCGATCTCGGCCGGGCTGACCCGGTAACCCGAGGTTTTGATCATCTCGTCGTTGCGTCCGACGAAGTAGAGGAATCCCTCGTGGTCGCGCCGGACGATGTCGCCGGACCAGACGGCGATCTCGGGGCGGAGCGCGCCCTCGGCGGCGGGCAGCGGGCGGAACCGCTTCGCGGTCCGCTCCGGGTCGTTCCAGTAGCCGAGGGCGACCAACGGGCCGCGGTGCACCAGCTCGCCCTCCTCCCCCGGGTCGGCGAGGCTCCCGTCGGGGCGCACGACCAGGATCTCCACGTTGGGGATCGCCTTCCCGATGGAGTCGGGCCGCTGGTCGACCTCGTCCGGGTCGAGGTAGGTGGACCGGAACGCCTCGGTCAGCCCGTACATCAGGTAGGGGCGGGCGGTCGGGAAGAGCTGGCGCAGGCGGTCGAGGGTCGCTCTCGGCATGCGGCCGCCCGTGTTGGCGACGTAGCGCATCCGGCGGGTCGCCTCGTCCGGCCACCGCTGCTCGGCGAGCTGCAGCCAGAGCGGCGGCACGCAGGTGAGGCCGGTGACTCCGTGCTTGGCGCAGGCCTTCACGACGTCGCCGGGCAGCAGGTAGTTGTGCAGCACGACGTGGGCGCCGACCAGGAACCCGGTGGTCAGCTGGCTGAACCCGGCGTCGAAGCTCAACGGAAGCGCGGCGAGGAGCACGTCGTCCGGGCCGTTGCCCAGGTAGTGGCTGACGCTCTCGGCGCCGGCCAGGAGGTTGCGGTGCGACAGCACGACGCCCTTGGGCCGGCCCGTGCTGCCGGAGGTGTAGAGGATCGCCGCCGGGTCGGCGTCGACCACGGCCACCTCGGGTGACTCGGCGGGGCCGGCGACCAGTGCGTCCCAGGTGGACACGGAGTGCCGCGTCGGGGTCGTCGTCGCCGCGGGCCCCACCACCACGACGTGCTCCACCGACTTGACCTCGGTCAGCTCGTCGGCCAGCAGGTCGAGCCGCTCGGCGGTGGTGACCAGCACGCGTACGGCGCAGTCGGCGAGGATGTGGCCCACCTGACGGGGCCGCAGCAGCGGGTTCACCGGGACGAAGACGCCGCCCGCCGCCGAGGTGCCGAACACCGCCTCGACGGTCTCCAGCCGCTTGTCGAGGTAGACGGCCACCCGCTCACCGCGCCGCAGGCCCAGGCGCGCCAGCCCGCCGGCCACCGCGGCGACGTTTCGCCGCAGATCGGCGTACGTCAGCGTCCGGTCCCGCGCGGTCAGCGCGGGCGCGTCGGCGGACCCTCGGTCGGTCTCGGCCAGGATGTCGTGCAGGGCCGTACGCATAGCGGGTCTCCCTCTCGTCGGACCGGGCTCACCAGCTGACACAGGTCAACTCGCTGTACAGGTAGTCGACGTCGTCGGGCTCGAGGTCCGCGCTGCGGAACATCTTGCGACGGGGCGACGCCAGCATGACCGAGCCGGGTGGGCGCTCACCCACCACCCGCAGTTCGGCGAGGGTCGCCGCGACGCCGTGCCGGGTCAGGAGATACCGGCCCAGTGGCCGGGCCAGCCGGCGGAAGAGCGCACGGTTGCTCACGTACAGGATCGAGGCGAAGAGCGGCAGGCCCTTGCGGCGGTCCTTGCGGAACACGATGTAGCAGTGCTCGTCGCCGTGGACGAGCACCAGGTGCCGCGCGGCGGTCTCCGCGTGGTCCCGGTAGATCTCCAACTCCGCCGGGGTCAGCGTGGCCTCGATGCGCGCCGGGTCGGCGGTGACGCGGGTCCGGCCGGGCCAGGTCGGCCACGGCGCGTTCGGCATCAGGGCCGTGGCCGTGTCGAGGAAGCGGAAGCCGAGCCGCTCGTTGAGCGGTACGACGGTTCCGCTCGGCGACAGGTCGGTGAAGTGGTAGCCGTCCTGCGCCAGCAGGGCCTTCAGCAGCCGCAGGCCGTGGAACCGGTACTCCGGCAGCACGCACCAGGCGCCCAGGTTGCAGAACCGCTCGGGCCGCCCGTCGATCCACCGCTGCGAGTAGAAGGCGAGGTGGACGCCGACGACCTCATCGTCGGCCCGCAGCAGGAAGCCGTGGTTGGGCGCGTCGACCTTCCAGGGCACGACCATGGCCCGCGCCCAGGTCTCGGCTGACACCCGGTGGTTGAGCTGCCGGTGGAGGAAGTCCGCCGCCACCTGCCGCTCCGCCGCCGTGATGGGGAGCACCCGTACCGGCATCCACGTCCCCATCCTCGATGTCCCGTGCCCCGCGCGCTGGCGGTGGCACCGCCGGCAGTTTCCCGGCGAACGACATCGTGCAGGGTTTGGCCCGGCCGGCACTGCCAGCTTTCCGTCAATTAGCAACGCTTCCCGGCGCAACTGCGTCAACTGGTCGGTCAGTCAGGTCACCGGATCGGGGGCCACGCCTCAACCGTCCGGCCCAACGGCGACGGCCGATGCGACGGCCACCACTGTCCACCTCCGACGGTACGACCGTCGAACGGCCACGTGGAAACATACCGACACCCCTGATGCGAGCGAAGCTCTTGTCTTCCGAGCGGGCGGTCCGGCAGTGTTCCTGCCGTCGTCGTGCACGTCGGACGAGAGAAAGTGGTCCTCGCTGTGAAGGGTCGGCCGCACGTCACCATCCTCGTCGCCAACCTCCCCGCCGAGCGTGACCGTCGTGTCATCCGCGAATGCCTCAGCCTCGAGGCCAACGGTTTCGACGTGACAGTGATCGCGCCTCGCGGAGACAGAAACCTCCGCATTCTGCCGGGAAGCAGAAACACCCGACTGAAGCCGTATCCGTTGATCGTCACCGGTTCGGGGGTGCTGTCGTTCGCGGCGGAATTCGTCTGGTCGTTCCTGTGCATCACGATTCGGCTCTTCGGTGAGCTCTTCCGCGGACGGGCACACGGTGTGCAGGTCTGCAACCCGCCCGACATCTACTTCCCGCTCGCGTTGATCTGGCGTGCGCTCGGGCGGCCCTGGGTCTTCGACCACCACGACCTCTGCCCCGAGATCTACGCCGCCCGCGCCGGCGGATCCGCCAACCGGTGGGTCTTCCGCACGCTCGTCCTGCTGGAATGGCTCACCCTGCGCACCGCCACGACGGTGTTCGCGACCAACGAGTCGTTCCGGGAGAACGCGCTCCGCCGGGGCGTACGGCCGGAGAAGCTGACGGTGGTCCGCAACGGCCCGGCCGCGCACGAGATCGCCCGGGGCGATTCCGCCGCCGACGAGGCCGCCGCCGAGGACGTCCACACCATCGCCTACGTCGGCGTCTTCGGCCCGCAGGACAACGTCGAGGTCGCCGTGCTCGCCGCCGAGGAGCTGGCCCGCCGGCGCAGCCGCCGGAACTGGCGGATGGTCCTGGCCGGTGACGGCGAGAGCATGGAGAGCCTCACCAAGCTCGCCGCCGAACGCGGGCTCAACGACCTGGTCGAGTTCGCCGGCTGGCTCGACGGCCCGTCCGTCGACGCGCTGCTGCGTACGGCCACCGTGGCGATCCAGCCGGACCTGCCCACCCGGATGAACCACCTCTCCACGATGGCGAAGACCGTCGAGTACCTCGGTCGGGGCGTCCCGGTGGTCGCCGTCGACCTGATCGAGACCCGGCGGACCGCCGCGGAGGCCGCCCGATACCTGCCGACCGGCTCACCCGCCGAGTTCGCCGAGGCCCTCGACGAGCTCCTCGACGACGCCGCGCAGCGGGACCGGATGCGCGACACCGGCCTGGACCGCTTCGCCACCACGCTCGCCTGGGAACACCAGGCGCGGCAGTACGTCTCCGTCTGGCGCCGCCTGCTGGCCCGCCGCCTGCGGGAGCCGGTCCCGGTGCCCTCCCCTGTGGAGGGTCAGCGGGCCAGCGTCGTCATCGCGGCACACAACGAGGCCGACGTCATCGGCCGCTGCCTGGACACCCTGCTGGCGGACGCCCGCGACGGCGAGTTCGACGTCACCGTCGTCGCCAACGGCTGCACCGACGGGACCGCGCGGGTGGCGGCCGACCGCCCCGGCGTCCGCGTCGTCGAACTCGACGTCGCCAGCAAGCCGGCGGCCCTGAACGCCGGCGACCGGGTCGCGGTCGGCTTCCCCCGGGTCTACCTGGACGCCGACGTGGTGGTGACGACGGAGAGCCTGCGGCTGCTCGCCGACGCCGTACGCCCGCGCGCCGACGAGGCCACCGGGCGCCCGCTCGCGGCCGTGCCCCGCCGGGCGCTCGACCTGGCCCGCCGGCCCCTGCCGGTGCGCGGCTACTACGCGGTGCACCAGCACCTGCCCGCGCTGCGCAACGGCCTGTTCGGGCGGGGCGCGATCGCGCTGTCCGCCGCCGGCCGGGACCGGTTCGAGGCCTTCCCCGACGTGCTGGCCGACGACCTGTTCCTCGACTCCCTGTTCGAACCGGCCGAGAAGCGGGAGGTCGCCGGGGCCAGCTCCGTCGTGGCCACCCCGCGCCGCGTCGACGACCTGGTGCGCCGGCTGACCCGGGTGCGGGCCGGCAACACCGCGATGCGCGCGGCCACCGCCCACGACACCGCGTCCGACGGGGTACGCGAGGCGGACCGGCTCTCGTGGCTGCGCGACGTCGTGCTGCCCCGGCCGTGGCTGGCGCCCGCCGCGGCCTGCTACGTCCTCATCACCCTCACGGCGGCGTCCCGGGCCCGACGGGCGCAGCCGGGCACCTGGGAACGCGACCAGTCGTCCCGGCAGGTGCCGAAGCTCCGCGGCGGCACCATCGGCGAGCTGATCCCGACCGGCGAGGCGCACAGGAGCGAACGACGGTGACGCGGCACGTCCTGAACATCTGCTTCCACGGCATCGGCGAGCCCGGGCGGGAGCTGGAGCCCGGTGAGGACCGGTACTGGGTCACCCGCGACCAGTTCCTGGCGATCCTCGACGAGGTGGCGGCGTGGCCCGCCGTGCGGATCAGCTTCGACGACGGCAACGACTCGGACGTGCGGATCGGGCTGCCCGCCCTGCGCGACCGGAACCTCACGGCGGACTTCTTCGTCCTGGCGGGTCGCCTGGGCGAGCCCGGCAGCCTCGACGAGGACGGCGTACGCGAGCTGC
Organism: Micromonospora sp. NPDC049366; assembly: GCF_044466625.1. Lineage (NCBI taxonomy): Bacteria > Bacillati > Actinomycetota > Actinomycetes > Micromonosporales > Micromonosporaceae > Micromonospora > Micromonospora sp. NPDC049366. Next base: position 188,108 of record NZ_JBITMV010000013.1, on the reverse strand, counting down.
GCCGCAACGGCATGACGGTCGGCACGCACGGCCTGGCGCACAGGTCGTGGCGCGGCATGGACCGCGCGACCGTCCACGACGAGCTGGTGGTGGCCCGGGAACGGCTGGTCGCGGCGGTGGGGGGCGCGCCGGTCGACCTCGCCGCCTGTCCCCTGGGCCGCTACGACCGGCGGCTGCTGGCCCGGCTGCGGCTCCTCGGCTACACGGGCGTGTTCACCAGCGACCGTCGGGCTGCGCGCGCGGGGGCGTGGCTGCAGCCGCGGTTCAGCGTCCGCCGTGCGGACACCCCGGCGTCGCTGCGCGCGGAGGTGCTGACGCGGCCGGGTCCGCTGCGGCGGGGCCGGCTGGTGGCGACCGGAATCGCCAAACGGCTCCGCTGACCGCCCCGTCAGCCCGCCATCGCGCGGACGGTGTGCGGGCCGGGGGTCTCCCGGAACCGCGCCGGGCTCAACAGCGCCCGCACGGCGGCCTGACTCGGACGTCGGCGCAGCAGCGCGCGGCTCAGCTCCCGCAGGAGCAGCGCCGCCCAGAAGGCCGCGGTCGCGAGGCGGCCGTGCCGTCGACGGAAGAGCCGCACCCGGTTGAGGGTGAGCAGCGCCCACAGGCCCGGTGACACCCGGGAGTCGCCCTCCAGGTGCACGGCCGTGGCGGCGGGCGTGAACCGGGTGACGAGCCCGGCGTCGCCGGCCCGCAGCGCGAAGTCGGTCTCCTCGGAGTAGAGGAAGAAGCTCTCCTCCCAGGGCGCGCACCGGCGCCAGCACTCGGCGCTGATGAGCAGCGTGGAGCCCTCCGCCCAGGCGGTGACCGCCTCGCTCGCGTACCGGGCGTGGTCGGTGACCACCTCGCCGAGCGCGGGACGGCGACCGGCCCGCTCCGCGCCGAGCAGCGCGTCACCGAGGACCCGCAGGACGCTCGGCTCCCGCCGCATCGTGTGGATCAGGTCGCCGTCGCCGTCGACGAGACGTGGCACCGCGATCCCGGTGCCCGGCGACCGCAGCACCCGGAGCAGCTCACGGCCGCAGCCGGGGCCCAGCCGGACGTCCGGGTTGAGGACGAGCACCGCGCCGTGCGGCCCGGCGGCCGCGACCCCGGCGTTGATGCCCGCCGCGTAGCCGGCGTTGCGGCCCAGCTCCACGACGGTCGCGGCCGGGGCGAGCCGGCGCACCGTGGCCACGGTGTCGTCGGCGGACGCGTTGTCGGCGACCGTCAGATGCCAGTCGAGCCCGTCGAGCCCCGGCCCGAGCGAGGCGATCAGGTCGGCCAGGAACCGCTCGCTGTTGTAGGTGACCACCACCACGGCGATGGTGTCGTCGCTGCCGCTCAAGCCCGCTCCTCAAACCGTGTGGACGCACGCGACCTCGATCCTGCACGGGTCGCGTGAGCGCGGGAAGACGCCGGCGGACGAACTGCTGTCCACTACCCGTCAGCGGCGACCAACCCTTCGGCCGGCACCCACGGCCGAGCGGCCGCCGGGCGGACGGCGAACGCTCAGGCCGGCAGCTCCAGCACGTATTCCTCCACCTCGTGACCGCGGCCCGCCGCGTAGCCCCGGTCCTCGCCGCGGACGACGAAGCCGCACTTGCGCAGCACCGCGAGCGAGCCGTGGTTGTCCTTCGCCGCGCGCGCGTGCACCGGGCGCTGCGGCACCTCCCGCAGCAGGGCGGCGAGGGCGACCGTGGCGTAGCCGCGCCCCCAGCACTCCCGGTCGATCCAGTAGCTGACCTCGGTCTGCTCGCCGACCGGGAACGCGGCCACGTAGCCGACCACCGCGCCGTCGACGGTGATCGTGCGGTTGACGATCGCCGGGTCGGTGCGGATGCGCTGCCAGTGAGCGGCGAACTCGGCGTGGTCGTCCGGGTCCTCGGCGGTGAAGGCGGCCATCCGAACCGCGACCGGGTCGCGCTGGAGACGGTAGAACACTGGCAGGTCGTCGTCGCGCACCGGGCGCAGGCGCAGGTCAGGGGTCACGGCCACGAGGATAGGGCGACCCACCGACAGTCCGGCGCGAGGCGTCACCGACGCGCATGATCGCGCTCGAACGAGGCGTCACCGACGCCCATGATCGCGCTCGAACCCGGAAGTAGTGGCCTCCCGCCGGTTGCGAGGCCACTACTTCCGCGTCGCAGCGCGATCATGGCTTGGTGGCTCTCCGGGCGGGAAATGCCGGTGGGCGGGCCCGGTCACGCCCACAATGGTCAGGTCGACCACTGGAGGCCTGATGAACCGACCCGTCGTGGCGGGAGTGGACGGATCCCCGGCGAGCCTCGCCGCCGCCGAGGAGGCGGCCCGGGAGGCGCGGCTGCGCGACCGGCCGCTGCACCTCGTGCACGGGTTCCTGCACCCGCTCGGGTACGGGGTGCCGATCAACCCGTACGATCTCGGGCTGCCGGCACCGGCCGACACCGGGCAGGCCATGCTGGAGCAGGCCGCGAACGATCTCGCCGACCGGTGGCCCGGGCTGCGGACCGAGGCCCGGCAGGTCGCCGGCGGACCGGGCGCCACCCTGATCGAGGAGTCACGCCGGGCCGAGCTGATCGTGGTGGGCAGCCGCGGGCACGGCGGTTTCACCGGCCTGCTGCTCGGCTCGGTCAGCGGTCAGGTCGCCGCGCACGCCCACTGCCCCGTGCTGGTGGTGCGCCCGGCCGACCAGCCGGTGCCGACGCAGGGCCCGGTGCTGGTGGGCGTCGACGGCTCCGAGCCGGCCGAGCTCGCCGTCGGCTACGCCGCCGACGAGGCCGTCCGGCGCGGCACGGAGCTGCTGCTCGTCCACGCGGCACCGGCCGATGGCACGGCGGTCCCCGCCGACCTGCCCGGAAACGAACCGGAGGCGCTGCTCGATACGGCGGTGGCGGCGGCCCGGGGTAGCCATCCCGGGCTCAGCGTGACCGGCCGGACGACCCGGGGCATCTCCCCCGGCCAGGCGCTGGTGGACGCCAGCGCGGAGGCGGCGCTGGTGGTGGTCGGCACCCGGGGTCGGGGCGGCTTCACCGGCCTCCTGCTCGGCTCGGTGAGCCAGGCCCTCGTGCAGCACGCCCACTGCCCCGTGCTGGTCGCCCACCCGTACCGCCAGGGCGACTGACCACGGCGGGCAGCTCCCCCGCTGACGGCACCGGCGAGCCGGTGCCCGGTGAGCCGGTGAGCCGGTGCCCGGTGCGCCGGTGGGCGGTCAGCCGGTGGGCGGCAGCGCCGTCGGGTAGCCGTACAGGTCGAGGAGCCGACATCGGGCGGCGTGCAGCCGGTCCACGACCACGCTCATGAAGCGGGTGGTGAGCTGCCGGCCCAGCGCGTCGTCGGACTCCATCAGGCGGCGCACACCGGCGGCGGTGAACTCGATCGCGGTGCTGCGCTGCCCGGCGACGGCGCCGAACTGCCACCGGTAGGGCGGAAAGAGCCACGACCAGCCGAGCACGCCGCCCGCGCCGATCGTCTCGATCTCCACGTCGCCCCGCCCGGGGACGGCGAAGTCGAGCGTCACCTGCCCGCCCCGGACCAGCCAGAACCGCTCGGCCGGCTGGTCGGCGCGGAACAACCGGTGCCCGGGGTGCCAGACCACCGGCCGGGCGTAGCTGGCCAGCGGCGGCAGCCACGCCTCGGGCAGCCCGGCGAGGAAGGGGTGGGCGCGGAGCACGTCGAGAGTGGTCATCGCGGAATCTCCCGTCCGGTCGCTGCGGCTCGCGGGCACACTCGGCGGGCGCCCGCGGCGGGTCACCCACCCATTCGACCGCTCCCGGTGCCCCGGACGGCAGGGCCGTTGGGCCCGCCTTCACCGGCAGGACCGCTGGCTCCGCCCTGACCGGCAGGACCGTCGAGCCCGCCCTGACCGGCAGGACCGCTGACCCGCCCTGACCCGCAGGGGCCGTTGGATCCGCCCGTCGCCCGCCACCGGGCCGCCCCGACGCGGTAGCGCCGGGGCGGTAGCGCCCTCGGTCACGCGGTGGTGGCGCCCTCCGGGCAGTCCCCTGTGGAGGGCACCACGACCGCGTCGTCGCGGGTCAGCGGTCGGCGCCGCGGCCGAGCAGGTCCTCGAAGCTGGTCGTCAACGCGAACGGGTCGACCGGGCCGGTCGACGGCGGCCGGCGGTGGATCTCCTCGGCCAGCTCGCCGGCGGCCCGCTCGATGCGGCGCCGCAGCGCCCCGTCGGCCGCTTCGCCGGACCAGTCCTCCGGCGCGGCGAAGACCGCGGTGGGCATGACCACGGCGTGCAGGTACGCGAAGAGCGGCCGCAGCCCGTGCTCCAGCGCCAGCGAGTGGCGTGCGGTGCCGCCGGTCGCGGCGATCAGCACCGGCCGGGCGGCCAGCGCCTCCGTGTCGATCAGGTCGAAGAACGACTTGAACAACCCGTTGTACGACGCGTTGAAGATCGGGCTGACCGCGATCAGCCCGTCCGCGCCGGTGACCGTGTCGAGCACCTCCCGCAGCGACTCCGACGGGAAGCCGGTGAGCAGGTGGTTGACCACGTCGTGGGCGTGCTCGCGCAGGTCGACCGGGTAGAGCCGCACCGACTCGCCCCGGCCGACCAGCTCGTCGCGGGTGGCCCCGGCGAGCTGGTCGGCGAGCAGCCGGGTCGACGACGGCAGGCTGAGGCCGGCCGAGACCACGGCGAGCGTACGGGCGGTCATCGGGACCCCTCGGGCGCCTTGCCGGTCACGTCGTCGACGGCGTGGACGGTGCTGTCCTTGGCGCCGCCCGCAGCGGCCACCAGCGAGGCGTGGGTGGGCGCCTCCGGCACGTGCGCCGGGCGCAGCGCCTCGAACTCCTTGCGCAGCACCGGGACGACCTCCTCACCCAACAGGTCGAGCTGCTCCAGCACGGTCTTCAACGGCAGGCCGGCGTGGTCGATGAGGAACAGCTGCCGCTGGTAGTCGCCGACGTAGTCGCGGAAGCCCAGGGTCCGGTCGATCACCTGCTGCGGGCTGCCCACGGTCAGCGGCGTCTGGGAGGTGAACTCCTCCAGCGACGGCCCGTGCCCGTAGACCGGCGCGTTGTCGAAGTAGGGCCGGAACTCGCGGACCGCGTCCTGCGAGTTGCGGCGCATGAACACCTGCCCACCGAGGCCGACGATGGCCTGGTCGGCCGAGCCGTGACCGTAGTGCGCGAAGCGCTGCCGGTAGAGCTCGATCATGCGCTGCGTGTGCTCCTTCGGCCAGAAGATGTGGTTGGCGAAGAAGCCGTCGCCGTAGTAGGCGGCCTGCTCGGCGATCTCCGGGCTGCGGATCGAGCCGTGCCAGACGAACGGCGGGACGCCGTCGAGCGGACGCGGGGTCGAGGTGAACGACTGCAGCGGGCTGCGGAAGCGCCCCTTCCAGTCCACCACGTCCTCCCGCCACAGCCGGCGCAGCAGGTCGTAGTTCTCGATGGCGAGCGGAATCCCGTTCCGGATGTCCTGCCCGAACCACGGGTAGACCGGCCCGGTGTTGCCGCGCCCCATCATGAGGTCGACCCGGCCGCCGGCCAGGTGCTGAAGCATCGCGTAGTCCTCCGCGATCTTCACCGGATCGTTGGTGGTGATCAGCGTGGTGGAGGTGGAGAGCAGCAGCCGCTCCGTACGAGCCGCGATGTAGCCCAGCATCGTCGTGGGCGACGACGGCACGAAGGGCGGGTTGTGGTGCTCGCCCATGGCGAAGACGTCGAGCCCGACCTCCTCGGCCTTCAACGCGATGGTCACCATCGCCTTGATCCGCTCATGCTCGGTCGGCTCGCGACCGTTCGTCGGGTCGACCGTGACGTCGCCGACGGTGAAGACTCCGAACTGCATGACCGCTCCTCGGGTTGTCCGCCGGAACCGTGGCGGTCCCGGACGCACCCGACAACATATTTGCTGTGTCAATAATTCCGCTCGCAAGGGTCTCGGCAGTGACCCAGGTCACCTCGCCGGGCGCGCCGGTCAGCCACCCGCCACCGAGGGGAGGACCTGCACCTCGGCACCCTCGGCGACCGGCGCGTCCAGCCCGCCGGCCCGCCGGCAGTCCTCGCCGTCGACGTAGACGTTGACGTATCGGCGCAGCTCGCCACGCTCGTCCCGGATCCGCCGCGACAGCCGGGGCCAGGTCGTGGCCAGTTCGTCGAGCACCGCCCGCAGCGAACCGGCGGCCGGAACGCTCAGCCGGCTCGCGCCGCCCACCTCGCCCCGCAGCGGGCCCGGCACCAGCACCGTCACCATCTCAGACCTCCGCGGCGCGGACACAGAGCACGTCGGGCAGGTGCGCGGCCACCAACGACCAGGAGTCACCCTCGTCCCGGCTGGCGTAGACCTCGCCGGAGCGGGTGCCGAAGTAGACCCCGCCGGTCTCCGCGTCGTCGGCGCACATCGCGTCACGCAGCACCGACGGGTAGAACGGCTCGGTGGGCAGGCCGGCGGTCAGCGCCTGCCAGGTCTTGCCCGCGTCGCCCGAGCGGTAGACCCGGCACCGGTGATCCACCGGCCACCGCTCACCGTCGGCGGCGAGCGGGAAGGTGAAGACCGTGCCCGGCCGCCCCGGCAGCGCCACCATCGGGAAGCCGAAGTCACTGGGCAGGCCGTCGGCGATGGACGTCCAACTGCCGCCGCCGTCGTCGGAGCGGTAGACACCGTGATGGTTCTGTGCGTAGAGCCGCTCCGGGTCGCCCGGGTCCTGCGCCACCTTGTGGACGCACTGCCCGAACTCGGGCCACTCGTCGGGCAGGAAGTAGGCCCGGATGCCGGTGTTGCTCGGCGCCCAGGACGCGCCCCCGTCGCTGGTGCGGTAGACCCCGCCGGTGGACATCGCGACCACCATCCGGTCGGCGTCGTCCGGGTGCGGCAGCACGGTGTGCACGGCCTGGCCGCCGAAGCCCGCGTCCCACTGCTCGCGGTGCGGGTGGTCCCACAGGGCGCGCACCAGCGTGAAGGTCGCCCCGCCGTCGTCGGAGCGGAACAGGGCCGACGGCTCGGTGCCTGCCCACACCACGTCGGGCTGGGCCGGCCCGGCCGGGGTGAGCTGCCAGACCCGGCCCAGGCTCGCCCCGGTGTCGGCCGGGAAGGCCACCGGGGGTTGGTCCGGCTCCAGCCAGGACCCGCCGAGGTCGTCGCTGCGCGCCACGCTCGGGCCGAAGTGTGAGCTGGTCATCCCGGCGAGCAGGCGGGGCGTGGCGCGCCGCTTGTCGATGGCCACCGCGTAGACACCGGTCATCGGGAAGTGGGGACGGCTGACCTGCCAGGTGCGCCGGCCGTCGGTGCTGGTCGCCAGGAAGAGCCCTTTGCTGGTGCCGATCGCGAGAAGCGTGGTCATCGCCGTCCTCCGGGTGCGCGGGGTGGTGTCGGCGTGATTATGGCCACAGGCACCGACGAAAACGACGGGCCCGCGCCGGGGACCGGCGGATCCGGGGCGACCGGCGGCTCAGCGGCGCACCCGGGGCACGTGCCGGCGGTAGGCGCTCACGGTCGGGTCGCCCTCGATCCAGAACCGCCAGGGGACGTCGTGGGCGCCGGTCACGCCGACGCGCGGCCCGGCGGCGATCGCCGTCGGGGGCACCGGGACGGCGGCCGGGCGCAGCCGCACCGGGCCGTCGCCCAGCAGGTAGCGCCCGTAGATCGTCTTGTCGATGCCGAGCGCCGCGCAGAGCCGGGCGGGTCCGCGCGCGAGATCCACGTCCCGGCGTACGGCGGTGCGGCGGGCCCGCGCCACGTCGAGGCCCTCGACCACCTCGCCGGCGCGCAGCAGCACCGCCGAGGCCTCGCCGTCGGGCCCGGTCACCACGTTCATGCACCAGTGCATCCCGTAGGTGAAGTAGACGTAGGCGTGCCCGGCCGGGCCGAACATCACGGTGTTGCGGGCGGTGCGGCCCCGATGGGCGTGCGACGCCGGGTCGCCGCCACTGCCGGCGTACGCCTCGACCTCGGTGATCCGCACGGTGACCCCACCGGCGGAGAGGCGGCAGCCGAGCAGCGCCCGGGCGGCCGACACGACCGGGCCGGCGAGCAGCTCGGCCAGGGCACGCACGTCGGGTTCGCCCTCACCCACCCGCATGACCCCGACCGTACCGCCCTCGATCGGCGACGGCTCGGCGACGGACCCGTCGCGCCACCGACCGCGATATCAACGTTCTGTTGACAACTCGAAGTTGAGGGGCTGGGATGGGGGCATGACATCGGACGACCCGTTCACCGCACCCGACCCGGCGCGCGCCCGCGCCCACCGCACCCACACGGCGCTCGCGCGGATCACCGAGCGGCACGCCGGCACCGACGCCCGCCGACGCCGCTACGCCCACCCGCAGGTGACCGACCCCTGGGAGGCGGTGGCGCTCGTCGCGAGCCTCGCCGCCGGCGGCGCGCAGCTCGACGACGGGGAGGAGCCGGTCGACGGGCCCGACGTCGTCGCCGCGCTCACCCTGCTGCCCCACGTCCGCGCCGAGCTCGACGCGCTGGAGGCCGGCCTGCTCCAGCTCGCCCGGGGCCGTGGCCTGACCTGGCAGGAGATCGCGTTCGGTCTGGGCCTGGGCAGCGCGCAGGCCGCGCAGCAGCGCTTCGACCGCCTCACCGCGCGGACCGCCGGCTAAGCTACCGGGGCCTGTCGGCCCCGGAGGGCACACTGTCCCGATACGACGACCGACGGGAGGCCCGATGCGACGCGAGGAGATGCGCGCCTACTGCCTGGCCAAGCCGGGCGCCTGGCTGGACCAGCCGTGGGAGGGCGACGAGGTGGTCAAGGTGGGCAGCCGCATCTTCGCGTTCCTCGGCTCACCCGAGGGCGCGCCGACCGTCGGCGTGAAGTGCGGCCCCAGCCGGGAGGCCGCCGACGAGTGGCTGCACCGGCACCCGACCGACGCCCGGGTCATGCCCTACATCGGCCGGTCCGGGTGGAACACGCTGCGGCTCGACGGCGGGATCGACGACGACGAGCTGACCGAGGCGGTCGACGGGTCCTACGACGCGGTGGTGGCCAAGCTACCCAGACGGGAGCGGCCCGCGGTCTGAGCCGGGCCGGGGTCCGCGCGGCGCCGGACGCGCCGCGCGGACGAGCGGCTTCAGCGGGGTACGACCCGCTCCGCGGCCCACTCCCGCCAGCCGGCCAGCTTGTCCGCCGCGGCGGCGAGCTGGTCGGCGACCGGTCCGGGGCCGGTGGAGCCCGGCGTGGTCCGGGCGGCGAGCGCCGAGCGGACCGAGAGCACGTCCCGCACCGACGGGTCGAGGTGCGGGCTGACGGTCGCCAGGTCGGCGTCGGAGACCTCGTCGAGCGCGCAGTCCCGGGCCACGCAGAGCGCGACGAGCCGGCCGGTGATCTCGTGCGCGTCCCGGAACGGCACGTTCTTGCGCACCAGCCAGTCGGCGACCTCGGTGGCCAGCGAGTAGCCCACCGGTGCGGCGGCGACCAACCGGTCGACGCGTACGGTCATCGTGGAGATCATCCCCGCGAGGGCCGGCAGCAGCAGCTCCAGCGTGTCGACCGCGTCGAACGCCGGCTCCTTGTCCTCCTGCATGTCCCGGTCGTACGTCATCGGCAGGCCCTTGAGCATCGTCAGCACGCTCATCAGCCCGCCCACCAGCCGGCCGGACTTGCCCCGGGCCAGCTCGGCGATGTCCGCGTTCTTCTTCTGCGGCATGATCGACGACCCGGTGGCGAAGGCGTCGTCCAGCTCCACCCAGCCGAACTCCTGCGAGGTCCAGAGCACCACCTCCTCGCCGAGGCGGGACAGGTGCACCCCGACCAGCGCGGTGACGAAGAGGAACTCGGCGACGAAGTCCCGGTCGGCGACCGCGTCCATCGAGTTCGGCGCGGGGGCGGTGAAGCCCAGCTCGCGGGCCACCCGCACCGGGTCCAGCGGCAGCGACGACCCGGCGAGCGCGCCCGCGCCGAGCGGGCTGATCGCCGCCCGGCCGTCCCAGTCCCGCAGCCGGTCCAGGTCACGCAGCAGCGGCTGCACGTGGGCGAGCAGCCAGTGCCCGAACGTGACCGGCTGCGCGTGCTGCAGGTGGGTCATCCCCGGCGCCGGGGTCTCCACGTGCCGCTCGGCCTGCTCGACCAGGGCCTCGGCCAGCTCCACCAGCCGACTGGCCACACCCCGGGCGTGGTCGCGCAGGTAGAGGCGCAGGTCCGTGGCGACCTGGTCGTTGCGGGACCGGCCGGCGCGAAGCTTCCCGCCCAGGCTCCCGAGCCGCTCCAGCAGCCCGCGCTCCAGCGCGGTGTGCACATCCTCGTCGTCGACCGTCGGGCGGAACGCCCCGGAGGCGCAGGCCGCCTCCAGGTCGTCCAGGGCGGCCAGGATCCGACCCAACTCGTCGGGGTCGAGCAGACCGGCGCGGGCCAGGACCCGGGCGTGCGCCCGGGAGGCCGCGAGGTCGTAGGGGGCCAGCCGCCAGTCGAACTGCACGCTCACCGAAAGCCGGGCGAGCGCCTCCGAGGGGCCACCGGCGAACCGGCCGCCCCACAGGCTCGTCCGGTTGGTGGCGGCGCTGTTCTCGATCAGGCTCTTGTCGTCCACCCCGCCCATTGTGGTCCCCATGGTCAGACACCACCCAGCCGGGAGTCGCGGGCCGCGGCCATCTTGCTCGGCAGGCCCCACAGCTGCACGAAGCCCTTGGCGAGCGACTGGTCGAACGTGTCACCGGTGTCGTACGTGGCCAGGCCGAAGTCGTAGAGGCTCGCCTCGGAGCGCCGGCCGGTGACGACCGCCCGGCCGCCGTGCAGGGTCAGCCGCACCTCGCCGGAGACCTGCTGCTGGGCGTCGTCGATGAACGCGTCCAGCGACCGCTTCAGCGGCGAGAACCACAGGCCGTCGTAGACCAGCTCGCCCCAGCGCTGGTCCACGGTCCGCTTGAACCGGGCCAGGTCGCGCTCGACGGTGACCGCCTCCAGCTCCTGGTGGGCGGTGATCAGGGCGATGGCGCCCGGCGCCTCGTACACCTCGCGGCTCTTGATGCCGACGAGCCGGTCCTCCACCATGTCGAGCCGGCCGACCCCGTGCGCTCCGGCACGCCGGTTGAGCTCCAGGATCGCCTGGTACGGGGTGACGGTCTCACCGTCGAGGGCGACCGGCACGCCGGCGTCGAAGGTGATCACGACCTCGTCGGCGTCGCGGGGCTCCGCCGGGTCGCAGGTGTAGGAGTAGAGGTCCTCGATCGGCCCGTTCCAGATGTCCTCCAGGAAGCCGGTCTCGACCGCACGGCCGAACAGGTTCTGGTCGATGGAGTACGGCGACTTCGCCGAGACGTCGATCGGCAGGCCCTTCTCCTCGGCGAAGGCGATCGCCTTGTCCCGGGTCCAGGCGTAGTCCCGCGCCGGAGCGATGATCTTCAGGTCGGGGGCGAGCGCGGCCAGGCCGACCTCGAAGCGGACCTGGTCATTGCCCTTGCCGGTGCAGCCGTGCGACACGATCGTGCCGCCGTGCTTCCGCGCCGCGGTCACCAGGTGCTTGACGATCAGCGGGCGGGACAGCGCCGAGACCAGCGGGTAGCGGTCCATGTAGAGGGCGTTGGCGCGGATCGCCGGCAGGCAGTACTCGGCGGCGAACTCGTCGCGCGCATCGACCACCTCGGACTCCACGGCCCCGCAGTCCAGGGCGCGCTGCCGGATGACGTTCATGTCCTCGCCGCCCTGGCCGACGTCGACCGCCACCGCGATCACCTCGGCGCCGGTCTGCTCGGCCAGGTACGGAATGGCGACGGAGGTGTCCAGCCCTCCGGAGTACGCCAGGACGACCCGCTCGGTCATGGAGTGGTGTTCCCTTCAACGTTCTCTTCGCGGCGGGCCCAACCGGCGAGCTTCTCGCCGAGCGCGGCGCCGCCGTCGGCCTCGCGGGCCACGACGAGGATGGTGTCGTCGCCGGCGATGGTGCCGACGACCTCGGGCAGGCCCGCTCGGTCCAACGCGCTGGCCAGGTACTGGGCCGCGCCCGGTGGGGTGCGCAGCACGGCTATGTTGCCGCTGGAGTCGACCCCGTTGAGCAGCTCGCGCAGCAGCCGGATCAGCCGGGCCGGCGCGGCCTCGGCGTCGCGCAGCGGACGGTGCCCGTCCTCGGGGATCAGGTAGACGCCGCGCCCGTCGCCGCCGCGCGCCGTCACCGCGCCGAGCTCCTTCAGGTCCCGCGAGAGGGTGGCCTGGGTGACCTGGATGCCGTCACCGGCGAGCAGGTCGGCCAGCTCGGTCTGCGAGTGGATGGCCTTGTCCCGGATCAGCTCGACGATGCGGGCGTGGCGGGCGGCGCGGGTCAGCGGGGCGGTCATGTGGTCTCCCTCGTCGCGGTGGCGCCCGACGCCACGACGTCGGGGGCCGCGGTGGAGGCCTCCAGGAGGAACGTCAGCAGCGCCTTCTGGGCGTGCAGGCGATTCTCCGCCTGGTCGAAGACCGCGCTCTGCGGGCCGTCGAGCACCTCGTCGGTGATCTCCTCGCCCCGGTGCGCGGGCAGGCAGTGCAGCACGATCGCGTCGGGCGCCGCGTGCCCGAGTAGCGCCTTGTTGATCTGGTACGGCAGGAACGGGGTGACCCGGTCCAGCCCGTCGCTCTCCTGCCCCATCGACGTCCAGGTGTCGGTGGCCACCACGTCCGCGTCCCGGACCGCGGCCACCGGGTCGGTGAGCACCCGGACCGAACCGCCGGTGGCGGCGGCGATCTCGGCGGCCCGGGCGACCACGGCGGAGTCGGGCCCGAAGCCGTCCGGCCCGGCGACCCGCACGTGCATCCCGGCGGTCGCCCCGGCCAGCAGGTAGGAGTGGGCCATGTTGTTCGCCGCGTCGCCCACGTAGGCGAGGGTCCGCCCGGCGGTGCCGCCGCAGCGCTCCCGGACGGTCAGCAGGTCGGCCAGGAGCTGGCAGGGGTGGTAGCCGTCGGTGAGCGCGTTGATCACCGGCACGGTGGCGCCGCCGGCGACCTCGGCGATCCGGTCGTCGCCGTGGGTACGCAGCACGATCGCCGCGACGTAGCGGGAGAGCACCCGCCCGGCGTCCGCCAGGGTCTCGCCCCGGCCGAAGTGGGTGACCTGGGTGTCCACGACGAGGGGGTGACCGCCCAGCTCGGCGACGCCGGCGTCGAAGGAGATCCGGGTGCGCAGGCTCTGCTTGTCGAACAGCACCGCGACCGAGCGCGGCCCGGCGAGGGGGCGGTAGGCGAACCGGTCGGCCTTCATGCGGGCGGCGAGGTCCAGCACGGTCGCCTGCTCGGCCGGGGTCAGGTCGTCGTCACGCAGGAAGTGCCGGGTCATGCGCTGGTCTCCGTCGGGGTCGCGGGAAGGTCAATGGAGGGGGTCGGGCCGGCGGCCGGAGCGGTCGTCGTGCCGGCGGCGGCCGGGACGGTGGCGTCCAGGGCCGCCGGCAGGGCCGCCAGGAAGGCGTCGACCTGGGCGGTGGTGAGGATCAGCGGTGGCGCGAGCCGCAGCACATCCGGCTGCACCGGGTTGGTCAGGAAGCCGGCCTCCCGCAGCGCCTCGCCGAGCACCCGGGCGACCGGCGCGGTCAGCACCACGCCGAGCAGCAGGCCCGCACCGCGTACGCCCGAGACCAGCGGGTGCCCGAGCGCCTCGATCCCCCGCCGCAGCCGCTCGCCGACCCGCTTGACGTGGTCGAGCAGCCCCTCGTGGGCGATGGTGGAGACCACCGCGAGCGCGGCGGCGCAGCTGATCGGGTTGCCCCCGAAGGTGGTGCCGTGGGAGCCGGGGGTGAGCAGCTCGGCCGCCCGCCCGAAGGCGAGGGTGGCACCGAGCGGCAGCCCGCCGCCGAGCCCCTTGGCCAGGGTGACCACGTCCGGCTCGACGCCCTCGGCCTGGTGGGCGAACCAGTGGCCGGTGCGGCCGATGCCGGTCTGCACCTCGTCGAGCACCAGCAGGGCGCCGTGCCGGGCGGTGACGCGGCGGGCCGCGGCCAGGTAGCCGGCCGGCGGCACGACCACACCGTTCTCGCCCTGGATCGGCTCCAGGATCACCATCGCGGTGGCGTCGGTGACGGCGGCCTCCAGCGCGGCCACGTCGCCGAAGTCGACGTGGGTGACCTCGCCGGGCAGCGGACGGAACGGGTCGGCCTTCGCCGGCTGCCCGGTGAGCGCGAGCGCGCCCATCGTGCGGCCGTGGAAGCCTCCGCGCGCGGCGACGACGTGGGTACGGCCGGTCAGCCGGGACAGCTTGAACGCCGCCTCGTTCGCCTCGGCGCCCGAGTTGGCGAAGAAGGCCCGCCCCGGCCGGCCGGCGAGGGCCAGCAGCAGCTCGGCCAGGGCGACCGGCGGCTCCGCGACATAGAGGTTGGAGACGTGCCCGAGGGTGGCCACCTGCCGGGACACGGCGGCGACCACGGCCGGGTGGGCGTGGCCGAGGGCGTTCACCGCGATCCCGCCGACCAGGTCGACGTACTCCCGGCCGGCCTCGTCGACCACGACGGCGCCGGATCCGGAGACCAACGCCAACGGCGGCGTGCCGTAGTTGTCCATCATGGACTGACCCCAGCGCTGCACCAGCGAACTCATGACGCCACCGTCCCTTCCTCGTTCGCGACTGCGGGGCTCGCAAGCTCACTCCTCGCGCTCACGACCATCGTCCCGAAGCCGTCTGACGTGAACACCTCGAGCAGCGTGGAGTGCGCGACCCGGCCGTCGACGACGTGCGCGGCGGGCACTCCCCCGCGCACCGCCCGCAGGCACGCCTCCATCTTCGGCACCATCCCCGACTCCAGGCTGGGCAGCAGCTTCGCCAGGTCGTCCGCCTCGATCTCGGAGATCAGACTGTCGGTGTCGGGCCAGTCGGCGTAGAGGCCGGCGACGTCGGTGAGCACCACCAGCTTGCGGGCCTCCAGCGCGATCGCCAGGGCGGCGGCGGCGGTGTCCGCGTTGAGGTTGTGCAGCACCCCGTCGACGTCCGGCGCGACGGTCGAGATCACCGGGATGCGCCCGGCGTCGATCAGGTCGGTGACCGCCGAGACGTCGACCGACTCGACGTCGCCGACCTGCCCGACGTCGACCGGCTCCCCGTCCACGTACGCCGGGCGCCGCACCGCGGTGAACAGGCCGGCGTCCTCGCCGGAGAGGCCGACCGCGAACGGGCCGTGCGCGTTGATCAGGCCCACCAGTTCCCGGCCCACCTGACCGACCAGCACCATGCGGACGACGTCCATCGCCTCCGGCGTGGTGACCCGCAGGCCGCCCCGGAACTCGCTGGCGATGCCGAGCCGGCCCAGCATCGCGGAGATCTGCGGTCCGCCGCCGTGCACGACGACCGGCTTCAGACCGACGTAGCGCAGGAACACCATGTCGGCGGCGAACGCCCGCTGCAGCTCGGGGTCGACCATGGCGTTGCCGCCGTACTTCACGACGACGGTCGCCCCGGAGAAGCGGGCCAGCCAGGGCAGCGCCTCGATCAGCGTGGCGGCCTTGCCCTGGTAGCGGCTGAGGTCGGCGGAGAGGCTCATGTCGAGTACGCCGAGTTCTCGTGGACGTACGCGTGGGACAGGTCGTTGGTCCAGACGGTGGCCGCGGCGGACCCGGCGTGCAGGTCGACGGTGATGGTGACGTCCCGCCCGGTGAGGTCGACCTTCGAGCGGTCCTCGGCGGCGGCGCCCGACCGGCACACCCAGATCCCGTTGACCGCCACGTCGACGGCGTCCGGCTCGAAGGCGGCGGTGGTGGTGCCGACCGCGGCGAGGATCCGGCCCCAGTTCGGGTCGTTGCCGAACAGCGCGGTCTTGACCAGGTTGTTGCGGGCCACCGCCCGCCCCACCTCGACGGCGTCGTCCTCGTCGGCCGCGCCGGTCACCTCGATCGCGATCTGCTTGGTGGCGCCCTCGGCGTCGGCGATGAGCTGCTGGGCCAGGTCGTGCGCGGCGGCGGTGACCGCGGCCGTCAGCTCGGCCTGGTCGGGCGTGACGCCGGAGGCCCCGCTGGCCAGCAGCAGCACCGTGTCGTTGGTGGACATGCAGCCGTCGGAGTCGACGCGGTCGAAGGTGACCCGGCACGCCGCGCGCAGGGCGGCGTCCAGCGCCTCCGGGTCGGCCACCGCGTCGGTGGTCAGCACGCACAGCATCGTCGCCATGGCCGGGGCGAGCATGCCCGCGCCCTTGGCCATGCCGCCGACGGTCCAGCCGGTGCCGGACACGACGGTCGTCTTCGGCCGGGTGTCCGTCGTCATGATCGCCTCGGCGGCGCTCGCGCCGCCGGAGCCGGAGAGCTCGCGCACCGCCTGGTCGACGCCGGCGAGCAGCGCGGGCATCGGGAGGCGCTCGCCGATCAGGCCGGTCGAGCAGACCGCCACCTCGCCGGCGCCGACCTCCCGGCCCGGCTCGGCCGCCGTCAGCACGGCGGCCGCGTGTTCCGCGGTGGCGTGGGTGTCCTGGAAGCCGGCCGGGCCGGTGCAGGCGTTCGCGCCGCCGGAGTTGAGCACCACCGCCCGGACCACGCCGCCGTGGACCACCTGCTGCGTCCAGAGCACCGGCGCCGCCTTGACCCGGTTGGCGGTGAACACGCCGGCGACCGTCGCGTCCGGGCCGTCGTTGACGACGATCGCCACGTCGTCGGCGCCGCTGGACTTGAGCCCGGCGGCCACACCGGCCGCCCGGAAGCCCTGGGGAGTCGTGACGGTCACGGCGCCACCCCGTAGACGGGGAGGCCGGTGGTCTCCGGCAGGCCGACCATCAGGTTGGCGTTCTGCACGGCCTGCCCGGCCGCGCCCTTGCCGAGGTTGTCCAGCGCGCTCACCACGATCAGTCGGCGGGAGTCGACGTCGACGGTCGCCTGCAGGTGGCAGGAGTTCGAGCCGAGCGTGGCGGCGGTGTGCGGCCAGCGCCCCTCGGGCAGCACGTGCACGAACGGCGCGTCCGCGTACGCCTCGGCGAGCACCGCCTGCGGGTCCACGCCCCGGGCCGGCACGGCGGTGACCGTGGCCAGGATGCCCCGCGGCATGGGCGCGAGGATGGGGGTGAAGGAGAGGCCGGTCGCGCCGGTCGCCTGCTTGATCTCCGGCACGTGCTGGTGGGTGCCGACCCGGTACGGCGACAGGTCACCCATCACCTCGCTGGCCAGCAGGTGCGGCTTGGCCGCCCGGCCCGCGCCGGAGGTGCCGGACGCCGCCACCACGACCACGTCCGCCGGCTCGGCGGCACCGGCGGCGATCAGCGGCGCGAGCGCCAGCGTGATCGCGGCGGCGTAGCAGCCGGTGTTGGCGACCCGGGTGGCGGCGGCGATCTGCTCCCGCTGCCCGGGCAGCTCCGGCAGTCCGTAGGTCCACTGCCCGGCGTGGGTGCCGCCGTAGTAATGCGCCCACTCGTACGGGTTGGCGAGCCGGTGGTCGGCGCCGAGGTCGACGATGCGCACGTCGGCCGGCAACTGGGCGGCGAGCGCCGCCGACTGGCCGTGCGGCAGTGCGAGGAAGACCAGGTCCGCGTCGGCCAGCGTGTCCGGGCTGGTCTCGCCGAGCACCAGGTCGAGCCCGGTGAGGTGCGGGTGCACCACGTCGAGGCGGTGCCCGGCCTGGCTGTGCGCGGTGGCCGCGACCAGCTCGAACTCCGGGTGACCGGCGAGCAGACGCAGCAGCTCACCGCCCGCGTAGCCGCTGGCTCCGGCGACCGCGACTCGGATCCCCATACTCACCTCCGTATGAATATACGGTGAGCCTACCGGCGATCCGGCTCTGATTGCAAGTCTATGCAGTCGCCCGAATGATTAGTTATCAACGGCGTCGGGCGCGCCGAACAGGCGCCCGGAGAACCCGGGGAGCCGGACATCCGACCCACGGAACGCCAAACCCCCGCCGGGCGTGGCACGGGACCACGCCCGACGGGGGCTCGCAGCTACGCCTCAGGCGCCGCGCAGCGTGGCGCCGAAACGCTCGGCGGCCACGGCGACCGCCGCGTCCCGGGCGGCCACCGCCTCCTCGACGGTCAGCGTGCGGTCCGGGGCCCGGAAGGTAAGCTTGTACGCCAGCGACCGGCGCCCGGCGCCGAGCTGCTCCGAGGCGTACACGTCGAAGAGCCGCACGTCCTCCAGCAGCTCCCCGGCCCCCTCGACGAGGGCCTGCTGCACCTGCGCCGCCGGCACCGACTCGTCGAGCACCAGCGCCACGTCGATCAGCGCGGGCGGGAAGCCGGAGACGGCCGGCGCGGGCAGCACCGGCGGGGCCGGCAGCAGGTCGAGGTTCAGCTCCATGGCGCCGGTGCGCCGGGGCAGCTCCAGCGCGGCGACGACCGTCGGGTGCAGCTCACCGGCGTGCCCGACCACCGTGCCGTCGACCAGCAACTCGGCGCAGCGGCCCGGGTGCCACGGCGCGTACGTGGCCGCCCGCACCTCGACCCGCTCCTGCGGGACGCCGGCGGCGGCGAGCGCGGTGCGCCCGGCCTCGACGGCGTCCGCCCAGCCGGCCGCCCGGCCCGCGCCCCACCAGCCGGAGAGCTCGACCTCGCCGGCCAGGACGGCGGCGACGTGCCGGGGCTGGTCGGGCACCACCGCGTCGGCGGCGGCGAACTCGGCGTCGGTGGGACGCCGGTCCACCCCCATCGCCGGCGGGCTGCCCGCGCCGGGGCGGGGGTGGAAGACCGCCCCGATCTCGTAGAGGGCGAGGTCGCGGTGGCCCCGGCCCAGGTTGCGCTTCAGGATGCCGAGCAGCGGGCCGAGCAGCGTGGTACGCAGCAGCGGCTCCTCGTCGGAGAGCGGGTTGGCCAGCCGCACCGCCGGCCGGCGCGGGTCGTCGGCGGGCAGCCCGAGCAGGTCGGGCAGCTCGGCCGAGACGAACGGGTGGGCGAGCACCTCGACGTAGCCGCGCTCGGCCAGCGACCGGGCGACCGCCCGGCGCCGCCGCTGCTGCCAGGTGAGCCCCCGGCCGGCCGGCGCCACCGGCAGCACCGACGGCACCCGGTCGTACCCGTCGAGGCGGACCACCTCCTCGACCAGGTCGGCCGGGTCGGTGAGGTCGGGCCGCCAGCTCGGCGGGGTGACGGTCAACGCGACGCCGGCACCGGCCGCCACACCGACCGCGCCCGGGTCCTCGGAGAGCCGGTCCGCGCCCTGGGCCACCGTGCACCCGACCTGCTCCAGCAGGGCGACCACCCGCGCCGGCGGGTAGTCCACGCCGATGCGCCGGCTCGGCAGGTCCGCCGGCAGGGTCACCGGGGTACGCGGCCGGACGTGGTTGACGTCCAGGATCTCGTCGCCCGCGACGCCGCCGCCGTGCTCGGTGAGCAGCCGCACCGCCCGCTCCAACGCGACCAGCGGCAGGGCCGGGTCGACGCCCCGCTCCCAACGCTTCGCGGCCTCGCTGAACAGCTTGTGCCGGCGGGCCGTCCGCCCGACCATCACCGGGTCCCAGTGCGCGGCCTCGAAGAGAACGGTGGTGGTGTCGGCCACGACCTCGCTGGTCTCGCCGCCCATCACCGCCGCGAGCGAGATCGGCCCGCTGTCGTCGCAGATCACCATGTCCTCGGGGGCGAGGACGCGCTCCACACCGTCCAGGGTGGTCAGCTTCTCCCCCGGCTCGGCCCGACGGACCACCAGCGGCCCGGCGATCCGGTCGGCGTCGAAGGCGTGCATCGGCTGGCCGAGTTCGAGCATCACGTAGTTGGTGATGTCGACCGGCAGGGAGATGCTGCGGATGCCGGCCGTGGTGAGCCGCCTCCGCATCCACTCCGGCGTGGCCGCGCTCGGGTCGACGGCGCGGACCAGGCGGGCGGCGAACCGGTCGCAGCCCACCGTGTCACGCACGTCCACCGGGTAGGCCGGCTCGGCCGTCGGACCGGGGGCGGGCGCCAGAGCCGGGTCACGGAACGGCACGCCGAGCGCGTGCGACAGCTCCCGGGCGAGGCCGCGCAGGCTCAGCGCGTACCCCCGGTCGGGGGTGATCTCCAGCTCGAGCACGACGTCGTCGAGCCCGACCACGGGCCGCGCGTCGTCGCCCGGCTTGGCCGGGCTCTGCTCGGGCAGCACCATGATGCCGGAGTGGTCGTCGCCGAGCCCCAGCTCCTTGGCCGAGCAGATCATGCCGTTGGAGTTGCGCCCGTAGGTCTTGCGCGCGCCGATCGCGAAGCCGCCCGGCAGCTCACCGCCGGGGAGGATCACCACCACCCGGTCGCCGACGGCGAAGTTGCGCGCCCCGCAGACGATTTCCTGCGGCTCACCCGTGCCGTTCGCGGCCCCGACGTCGACCCGGACGAACCGGATCGGCTTCTTGAAGCCGGTGAGCTCCTCGATCTCCAGGACCTCACCGACCACCAGCGACCCGGTGACGGTCTCCCGCAGGTCCACCAGGGAGTCGACCTCGATGCCGAGGTCGACCAGGGCCTGCTCCAGGTCGCCGGTGGGCAGGTCGGCGGGGAGGTCGACGTACTCCCGCAGCCAGCTGACAGAAACTCGCATGACTCAGACCACCGTCTCCGTAACTCGTACCCGCATCGCCTACGCCTCGGTCCCGAGCGCCCGGCTGAACCGCACGTCGCCCTCGAAGAGGTGGCGGATGTCGCTGACCCCGTGCCGGACCATCAGCGTCCGGTCGATGCCCATGCCGAACGCGAAGCCGGAGTAGACCTCCGGGTCGATGCCGCAGGCCCGCAGCACCCGGGGGTTCACCATCCCGCAGCCGCCCCACTCGACCCACTGCGGACCGTCGCGGTGCTCCGGGAACCAGACGTCGAACTCGGCCGACGGCTCGGTGAACGGGAAGTAGTGCGGCCGCCAGCGGGTCTTCGCGTCCGGCCCGAAGATGGCCCGCGCGAAGTGGTCGAGGGTGCCGCGCAGGTGCGCCATCGTGATGCCCTTGTCGACCACCAGGCCCTCCGCCTGGTGGAACACCGGGCTGTGGGTGGCGTCCACCTCGTCGGTGCGGTAGACCCGGCCGGGGCAGATCACGTAGATCGGCGGCTTGCGGCTGAGCATCGTGCGCGTCTGCACGTTGGAGGTGTGGGTGCGCAGCACCAGGCCGGAGCGGTCGGCGGGCGCGATGTGGAAGGTGTCCATCAGCCCGCGCGCCGGGTGGTCGGCGGGGATGTTCAGCGCGTCGAAGTTGGCCCACTCCAGCTCGACCTCGGGGCCCTCGGCGACCTCGTAACCCATCCCCACGAACAGGTCACTGACCTGCTCGATCAGGACGCTCAGCGGGTGTCGGGCACCGCGCGGGCGCCGATCGTAGGGAAGGGTCACGTCGACCCGCTCGGCGACGAGCACCCGCTCGGCGTGCTCGCGCTCCAGCACCTCGGCCCGGGCCGCGTACGCGCCCTCGATCGCCCGGCGGGCCTCGTTGACCCGCTTGCCGGCGTCGGACTTCGCCGCGGGCGGCAGCGCGCCGATCTCCCGGCGGGCGAGCGAGACCGGGGCCCGGTCACCCAGGTGGGCGGGGCGCAGCGCGGTCAACGCGTCCGGGTCGGCGGCGGCGGCGAACGCCTTCTCGGCGTCGGCGACCGCCTCGGCCAGGGCGGCCGGGTCGAGCAGGGCGACCTGCTTCGGGTCGTACGGATCGTTGCGGTAGCTCATGGCGTACGGGCACTCCCTCACGGCGGCGCCGGCCCCTTCCGGGGCGGCGAAGCGAGTCTACGGACGCGCGGCTGTGCCGCAGCCCGCCGGTCGGAGTTGCGCAGGGAGCAGGTCAGGCCCGCCGCCCGCCGACACCGGCGGGCTGGCTAAACGAACGCCGTGGCGCGTTCATCGACGACTGCTCTCCCCTGCTGTGACATCACGCCGACCGGTGTCGCGGTCAGCGCTGAGCTCTCGCTGAAGCGTACAGGCACACGGCCGCGGCCGCAGCCAGGTTCAGGCTCTCGGCGCGCCCGTGCAGCGGCACCCGGACCCGCGCGTCGGCGGCCTCGGTGAGCTCCCGCGGCAGCCCGTGCGCCTCCGAGCCGAACAGCCACGCCGTGGGCGCGGCGAGGCGCCCCGCGTCGGCGAGGTCGTCCAGGTCGTCGTCGCCGTAGCCGGTGGTCGCCAGCACCGTGAGCCCCGCCTGGCGCAGCGCGGCGACCACGTCGACGGGGTCGGGGGACCGCACCACGTCCACGTGGAAGAGGCTGCCGGCCGACGCGCGTACGCACTTGCCGTTGTACGGGTCGACGGCGTCCCCGGCGAAGATCACCGCGCCGGCGCCCGCCGCGTCGGCGGTACGCAGCACCGTGCCGGCGTTACCCGGATCGCGGATCTCGGCGAGCACCGCGACCAGCCTCGGCGTACGGGCCAGGGCCTGGTCCAGGGGCACGTCGAGATGCCGGCAGACCGCGACCAGCCCCTGCGGGGCGACGGTCTCGGCGAGCGCCGCCAGCCCGTCCTCGGTCACCTCGGACACCGGCACGTCACCACCGGCGGCCAGCGCCGCCAGCGCGGCGTGCCGGTCCAGCGCGGCGGGCGTACCGAACAGTTCGGTGACCACACCGGGGACGGCCAGCGCCTCGCGTACGGCCTGCGGGCCCTCGGCGAGGAAGCGGCCGGTGGCCTCGCGGTCGCGGCGGCGGTGCAGCCGACGCGCGGCGACCACCCTGGGGGTACGCGGGGTGAAGAGCATCGTCTCCTCCAGGCGTGCAGCGAGGCGCCCCTCGTCGTGGTCGACGAGGGGCGCCTCGATCAGCCGCAGGGGATCAGGCGGCCTGAGCCGCCGCGCCACCGGTGCCCTCGGCCGCGACCGCGGCCCGGGCCAGCTCGACGATCGCCGCGAAGGCGGCGGCGTCGTTGACGGCCAGGTCGGCCAGGATCTTCCGGTCGACCTCGATGCCGGCCAGGCGCAGGCCCTGGATCAGGCGGTTGTAGGTCATCCCGTTGGCCCGGGCGCCCGCGTTGATCCGCTGGATCCAGAGCTGCCGGAAGTCGCCCTTGCGGTCGCGACGGTCCCGGTAGGCGTACTGCATCGAGTGCAGCACCTGCTCCTTGGCCTTGCGGTACAGCCGGGAGCGCTGGCCGCGGTAACCACTCGCGGTCTCCAGCAGGGTACGACGCTTCTTCTGGGCGTTCACAGCCCGCTTGACGCGTGCCATCTCAACTCCTTCTTACGTAAAGGTGGCGCGCGTCAGCGGCCGAGCAGCTTCTTGATGCGCTTGACATCGGCCTTGGCGACCACGACCGTGCCGGTCAACCGGCGGGTACGGGTGGAAGCCTTGCCCTCCAGCAGGTGGCGCTTACCGGCCTGCTCGGACACGATCTTGCCCTTGCCGGTCACCTTGACCCGCTTGCCCATACCCGTGTGGCTCTTCATCTTCGGCATGTGGAACGTTTCTCCCCTGTTACTCGCCGCTGGTGTCGGCGGCGGTGCCGGTGTCGCCGGCTGCTGCGGTCTCGCCGGCCGCCGCGGTCTCATCGGCCGCCGGGGCGGACTCGTCCGCTGCCCGGTCCCGAGGTGCACCGCGGGACGCCGTAGCGGCGACCGCGGAGGCCTTGACGGCCCGGTGCGGAGCGAGAACCATGATCATGTTTCGGCCGTCCTGCTTCGGAGCGGCCTCGACGTATCCCAGGTCCGTGATCTCGGACTCGAGCCGGCGCAGGAGCCGGTAACCCAGCTCCGGTCGGCTCTGCTCGCGACCGCGGAACATGATCGTCACCTTGACCTTGTCGCCCGCCTTGAGGAACCGCACCACGTGACCCTTCTTGGTCTCGTAGTCGTGCGGGTCGATCTTCGGCCGGAGCTTCATCTCCTTGATGACGGTCTGCTGCTGGTTACGCCGCGCTTCGCGCGCCTTGAGTGCGCTCTCGTACTTGAACTTGCCAAAGTCCATGAGCTTGCACACCGGCGGGCGCGCCATCGGCGCAACCTCGACCAGGTCCAGATCGACGTCCGCGGCCAGCTGAAGGGCGCGCTCCAGCGGGACGATGCCCACCTGCTCACCCTCGGGGCCGACCAGTCGGACCTCACGTGCCCGGATCTGCTCGTTCACGCGTGGTTCGACGCTGATGGGGCCTCCTCGAGTCGAGTTTCTGCTGCTGCCGACCCCGCGGCTCCCGGGTGGGAACCGACCCGGAAAGCAGAAGGCCCCGGCGCATGCCAGGGCCCGCTCGACCGGTCGGCACGATCACATGATCGCGCATCCGGCGCCGGGACGTGCCCGGAACCGGGGACCGGACCCGGCCACCGTCGCGGCGACTCGGGTGGGAGCAGGCGCTCCGCTTTCAATGGCTGCACGTCCTGCGGGGCGAGCCCGCCGACAGACAGCCTGGTCGACTCCACAACGTTACACCCCGGACCAACCCATCCCCAAACCACCCCGCCACTCCTTCCGTGGACGAGTGGTCGGGTCAGCGGCGGGGTCGGTCAGCGGTCGGGGGTGGTGGGAGCGTTCTGGGCGAGGCGGGTCTGGTGGGCCTGGTGCAGGCGGCGCAGCGCTCGAACCCCGTCGACCGCCAGCTCCTTGTCGGCGGCCTGGAGGGCCACCATCGGCATCAGGTCGTCGTCGTGCAGCTCCAGGCTCGCCCAGGGCGCGCCCCGATCGAACCGGACACCGCGGACGACCTCCCACGGCAGCTCGTACGAGCCGATGATGTTGCGGACCCGCACGCCCCGCGCGTCGGCCTCCACCCGCGGCCGGGTGAACAGCAGGAACCCGAGCGCGCCGAAGACGCCGAGGCCGACCATGGCGATCTGGTCGCCGCGCTGGAAGGTGCCGTAACCGTCACCGGTCGGGCCGCTCAGCGAGGTCGCCACGATGCTGAACACCACCAGCAGCACGGCGGCCGAGGCCCAGCAGACCACCCGGATCCGGCGCGGCCGGAGACGGACCACCTCGGTTTCACTCACCCCCTCAGTCTGCCACCCGCCGCAGGTGGGAGTTCCACCGCCACGCTGCCCGCCCCGCGCCGTCGGCACGCGGCGTCGGCAGGACGTGCGCCGTCGCGGGAGACGCCGCCGGCAGGAGGCGCTACCGGCGGCGCGGGCCGCGCCCCGCCACGACGACCGCGACGAGGGTCAGCGCCGCGCCCGCCAGCACGGCCGGACGGACGCCCGCGCCGTCGGGCAGGAGGACGTCGAGCAGCAGCGCGCCGCCGAGCTGCCCGGCCACCAGGGCGAGGCCGGTACGCAGCACGCCCGCCGAGCGGACTCCGACGACCAGACCGGCGACGATGCCGACGCCGAGCAGTCCGCCGGTGTAGAGGTACCAGGCGTCCGGCCAGGCCGGGGCGGGGCCGGTGAGCGCACCGGCGACCGCCGCGACCAGCAGGACCGCCGGGGTGCTGACCACGAAGTTGACCGCCACGCCGGCGGCGGACGTGCTGGCCGCCGAGACCCGACCGTTCAGCGCGGACTGCAGAGCCACCCCGACGCCGCCGACGACCGCGAGCAGCACCGGGACGAGGGCCAACTCGCCGACCGGCCCGCCGGCCTGAGCCAGCGCGACCGCCGCCACGCCGAGCAGCGCGCCGGCCACCCGGGGGCCGGTGAGCGCGAGCCGCCCGACCGGGGCGACCCCGACCCGGTCCACCGCCAGCCCGCCGAGGCTGCCGCCCGCGACCTGGGCGATCGTGAAGACCGCGACCCCGAGCACCGGCACCAGGTACGCGCCGAGCACCACGATCAGCGCGCCGCCCAGCCCACCCAGGTAGCTCCACCAGGGCAGCCGGGCCCGGCGCAGCGTGGCCAGCCCGGCGCGCATCGACGGCAGCACGGCCAGCCCGGCCGCGACCAGTAGGGTTCCACCCAGGTTGTTGACCACGCCGGCCAGGCTCGCCTCGCCGACCCGGGCACCCAGCTCGCCGTTGACCGCGCCCTGCGCCGCCGACGCGATGCCCGCGACGGTGACCAGGGCGAGCGCCGCCCAGGCGGGCAGCGAGCCGCGCCCGGCCCGGGCCGTCGACGCGCCAGGAGCGGCCGGCACGACCGAACCCGGCGGCACGGGGGAACCCGGTGGCACGACTGCGCCCGACGGCACGACGGAGCGCGACGGCACGACGGAGCGCGACGGCACGACCGAACCCGGCGGCCCGGGGCAACCTGGCGGCACGGGGGAAGCCGGTGGCACTGCGGAACTCGGCGGCACGGCCGGTTCGGCGCGCGGCAGCGGCACCGGCGGATCCGGAACCGACGCCGGGGGCGTCGGCTCCGGCCGCGGCGCCGTCACAGGCGGCAGGCGTGGATGTTGGTGACCAGAATGGCGCGGGCGCCCAGCTCGTACAGCTCGTCCATGATCCGGTGCACGTCGTCGCGGAGCACCATCGCCTGCACGGCGACCCAGCCCTCCCGGTGCAGCGGCGACACGGTGGGCGACTCGATGCCCGGGGTGAGCGAGCTCGCCCGGTCCAGCAGGCCGGCCGGCACGTCGTAGGCGAGCATCACGTAACGGCGCGCCACCAGGACGCCGTGCAGCCGGCGCAGCAGCTGCTCGGCCTGCGGGTGCGACGCGGCGTCGGCCCGCCGGACGAGCACCGCCGACGAGCGCAGCAGCGGCTCGCCGAAGACCACCAGACCGGCCTGGCGCAGGGTCGCGCCGGTCTCCACGACGTCGGCGACCACGTCGGCGACGCCGAGGCGTACGGCGTTCTCCACAGCGCCGTCGAGCCGGATCACGTCGGCCTTGACGCCCAGGTCGCCGAGGTGCCGCTCGACCAGCCCCGGGTACGCGGTGGCGATGCGGTGCCCGCCCAGCTCCTGCACCGAGTCGATGTCGTCGGGGCGGGCGGCGAAGCGGAAGGTGGCCCGGCCGAAGGCGAGGTCGACGACCTCCTCGGCGGGCGCGCCGGAGTCGATCAGCAGGTCCCGACCGGTGATGCCCAGGTCCAGGTCACCGGAGCCGACGTAGGTGGCGATGTCCTTCGGGCGCAGGTAGAAGAATTCGACGTCGTTGGGCTCGTCCCGACAGACCAGGTCCTTCGGGTCGGTGCGCTGGCGGTAGCCCGCCTCGCGCAGCATCTGGGCGGCCGGCTCGGCCAGGGTGCCCTTGTTGGGTACGGCGACACGCAGCATGACGGAGTGCTCCTCGGAGTCGGTTCGGATCGTCGACGGGGCGCACTCACAGATGTCGGTAGACGTCCTTGAGTTCGAGACCGGTGGCGAGCATCAGCACCTGGGTCTGGTAGAGCAGCTGGGAGATCTCCTCGGCGGCCCGCTCCCGGCTTTCGTGCTCGGCGGCCATCCACGACTCGGCCGCCTCCTCGACGACCTTCTTGCCGATGAAGTGCACGCCCCGCTCGAGCGCGGCGACCGTGCCCGAGCCGGGAGTGCCGGCGGCGGCCTTGGCCTGCAGCTCGGCGAACAACTCCTCGAACGTCTTCACGGGATGCGATTCTTCCAGCCGCCCCGGGTGACGGCGCCCCCCGGGTCCGTCCGCGCCGTCTTCCTCGCCGCGAAGGGCACGCCCGGTCGGTGGAGCACACCGATGGCGGGCCGGCCGAACGGTACGAAACCCCTGCACGGGTGGCGCGGCCCCACAAAACTCCGGCGGAAACCGTAGGCTCCGACGGCGCTGATCACGTTGAGAAGGGCTTGTGTTGACTTACCCCCCGCACTCCGGCCTGGCCCCCGGGCAGCCGCCACACCAGCCGTATCCGCCAGGGCAGGTCCCCGGTCAGAGTCCACCGGTGCCGTCGAGCTACCCGTTCACCGCCGGGCCTGTGCCCACGTACCCGCCGCCGGGTGCGCCGCAGCCGGCTCCGCCCGCGCTCGCGCAACAGCCCACTCCACCCCCGACGAAGAGGGTGGGACGGGCTCGGCGAGTCGTCGGCCTGCTCATGGTGGTGCTCGGAGTCTGTCCGGCCCTCGCGGGTGTGGGGGTGATCGTCAAGGCCTACAGCAACCACCGGATCCAGATAAAGAACGATGCGTTCATGGCGGTGGCCTGGCACAACCTCCGCACCGACGAGATCTTTCCCAACCAGGTCGACCTCGCCGACGGCGGCGCGCCGTGGACCCGCCAGGGAATAGCGGAGGAGACCTCCTGCGACAAGGCGTTCCGCGCGGACTTCGCCAAGCTGCTCGCGGCACGCACCACGTGCACCACCGCGCTGCGCGCGACCTATGTCGACGTCGGGGGTGCGACCGCCGCCACGATCGGGGTCGCGGTCGTCGGCACCTACCAGGAGGCGCGCGATGTCACCAGCGGTGAGTTCGCCGCCCAGGAGAGGCCCGGGCCGCTGGTCTTCCCGGTCGCGGTGAAGAACACGCCGGCCGCCCGGTGGAGCAAGGAACTGGCGTGGGCGGGTGGCGCGGTGCCCGTCGGACTGGACGTCGGGCCCACGCCCCCGCACTACGTCGCGGCGATCACCGTCGGCCCCACCGATCCGCGCGATTACGGTGCCCTCCCCGACCAGTGGGCGCCCAGCGCGCGAGGAGAAAGGCTCGCTTACGTGGACCTGGCACGGGCTCTCATCCCGGCCTATTCGGCGCACCTCTACGAGGTGATGTCGTGACGGGCCGCGGTACGTTCACCCGGCAGCGCGCCGTTGTCGCCGGGCTCGTCGCGGCCGTCCTCACCGTTCTCGTCACGCCGGGAACGGCCCTCGCCGAGCGCGGATGGGAACTGTCCGCGCTGTCGGTCACCGCCGCCCACAAGATCAGCAAGGGCAAGGGTGTCACGGTGGCCGTCATCGACACCGGCATCCGGACCAAGCACCCGGTGCTGGCCGGCCGCGCCACCGAGGGCCCGGACATGCTGGACGAGACCGACCAGTCCGAGTCCTGGTATGGAAGGCACGGCACCTCGATGGCGTCCAGCATCCTCGATGTCGCACCCGCGGCGAAGGTCCTCGGCCTGCGCGCGATCCGCGATGACGAAGATCCGGACTTCGTTGGTTGGAGTGACACCGAGGCCGGGAACAAGATCGGCGACCGCCAGGCCATAGCGAAGGCCATCCGCTACGCGGCCGATCACGGCGCCAAGGTGATCTCCATGTCGATCGGAGACGGTAAGGATCCGATGAGCCGCCCGCTGCGGGAGGAGGCCGCGGCCATCGAGTACGCCCTGTCCAAGGGAGTCGTGGTGGTCTCCGCGGCCGGCAACGAGGGCCGGGTCGACGATGAGAACGGGGTCTCCTACCCCGGCGCCTACCCCGGTGTCATCACCGCGGGCGCGGCGGAGCCGGGCAACTCGTCGGACTGTCGAGGGTGCCGGCTCGGGGCCCGGGCGAAGTTCTCCCAGGTGCACTCGTACGTGGACTTCCTCGCGCCCGGCGTGGCCATCTACAGCGCCAACTTCACCAGCAGCGGACGGAAGAAGACCCAGGGCACCTCGTCCGCGGGGGCGATCACCGCGGGTGTCGCCGCGCTGATCGTGGCGAAGTACCCCGACCTCGCCCCACGGCAGGTCGAACAGGCTCTCATCCGCAGTGCGTCGCACTACGCCAAGGGGCACGACCCGCAGACCGGCTACGGCCTGATCAACGCGGAGAAGGCCCTCAAGGTGGCCGCCTCCCTGAAGCCGGAGAGCGCCCTGCCCGCGGTCGGCAGGGAGGGGGCGGGTAGCCACTTCGGGCCGGGCGACGACGGGACGCCCAGGATCATCGGTCAGCCGCTGGACACCACCTATCTCGTCGTCGGCGGCGTCGGCGGCCTTCTCGGCCTCGCGGTGATCGTCGTCGGGCTCGTCCTGTTCGGGTCCGGCCGGCGTGCGGCCAGGGCCGTGCCGACGGCGCCCGCCCCGGCGACGTCCGCACCAGCGGTGGCGCCGCCGACACCATCAGGCGCGCCGGATCCCTGGCGCGGAGACGGTCGCTAGGGGCGTCCCGGCCAGCTCCTCCGTCACGGTGATCGGAAGAAGCTGGCCGGGCGCACCGCCGCCCACGAGGGCGCGACGAGGACGTCAGCCGCCGAAGCCGACCCGATGCCCGTTGCCGGCGGCGACCGTCCGGACCGCCAGCGCGGCGTCGAGCGCGGCGACGGTGGCCGCCCAGCCCTTGTCCTCCGCCGAACCGGGCAGCCCGGCCCGGTCGCGGGCCTGCTCGATGGTGTCCACGGTGAGCACGCCGTGCGCCACCGGCTTGCCCTCGTCGAGGGCCACCCGGGTGAGTCCGTCGGTCACCGAACGGCAGACGTAGTCGAAGTGGGCGGTGGCCCCGCGGACCACCACGCCCAGCGCGACCACCACGTCGCAGCGGCGCGCGAGCGCCTGGGCGACCACCGGCAGCTCCACCGAGCCGGCCACCCGGGCCACCACGGCCCGCGCCCCGCACGCCTCGGCGGCGGCGACCGCCCGCTCCAGCATGTGGTCGGTCAGCTCACCGTGCCACCGGGCGGCGACGACGCCCACGGTCATCCCGGTCGCGTCCACCGGCGCCGCACCCGGTTCGCCGAATCCCGCCATGTTCTCGCTCCGCTCCCGTCACCGGCCGGCGGCCGGCTCGACCGGCGCCTCGGTGACCTCGTCCAACTGGTCCAGCAGGTGTCCCATCCGGTCCCGCTTGGTGCGCAGGTACCGGACGTTCTCCGGGTGGGGGCGTATCGGCAGCCCCTCCCGGCCGGTGATGGTCAGGCCGTACCCCTCCAGCCCGGCCCGCTTCGCCGGGTTGTTGGTGAGCAGCCGCATGGACCGCACGCCGAGGTCGTAGAGGATCTGCGCGCCGGTGCCGTAGTCGCGGGCATCGGCCGGCAGGCCGAGGTCCAGGTTCGCGTCCACGGTGTCCCGGCCCAGGTCCTGCAGCTGGTACGCCTGAAGTTTGTGCAGCAGCCCGATCCCGCGCCCCTCGTGCCCGCGCATGTAGAGCACGACGCCGCGCCCCTCCCGGGCCACCCGGGCCAGGGCGGCGTCGAGCTGGGGGCCGCAGTCGCAGCGCAGCGAGCCGAAGACGTCACCGGTCAGGCACTCCGAGTGGACCCGGACCAGCACGTCCTGCCCGTCGCCGATTTCGCCGTACACCATGGCGACGTGCTCGGCCGGTTCGTGGGCGCTGCGGTAGCCCAGCGCCCGGAAGACGCCGTGCGTGGTGGGCATCCGCGCGTCGGCGACCAGCTCGACCTGCTTCTCGGTCCGCCGCCGGTACGCGATCAGGTCGGCGATCGTGATGAGGGTCAGCCCGTGCTCGGCGGAGAACTTCTCCAGGTCGGGCAGGCGCATCATGGTGCCGTCGTCGTTGATCAGCTCGCAGAGCACCCCGGCCGGGCGCAGGCCGGCCAGCCGGGTCAGGTCGATGGCGGCCTCGGTGTGCCCGGGGCGGCGCAGCACACCGCCCTCCCGGGCACGCAGCGGCACCACGTGCCCGGGGCGGGCCAGGTCGGTCGGCCCGGTGGCCGGGTCGGCCAGCAGCCGGATGGTGTGCGCCCGGTCGGCCGCCGAGATGCCGGTGCTGACCCCCTCCCGGGCGTCGACGGTCACCGTGTACGCGGTGCCCCGCCGGTCCTGGTTGGTGTGGTGCATCGGCGGCAGGTCGAGCCGGTCGGCCTCGCTCTCGGTGAGCGGCACACAGACGTAGCCGGACGTGTAGCGGACCATGAAGGCCATCAGCTCCGGCGTCGCCAACTCGGCCGCGAAGATGAGGTCGCCCTCGTTCTCGCGGTCGGCGTCGTCGACGACGACCACCGGCCGGCCGGCGGCGATGTCCGCCAGCGCCTGCTCGATCGTCCCGAAGCTCGTGCCGGTGTCCGGCTCGTTCATGCCACAGCCTCCGTGTAGGTGGGCGCGATGCGGCGGCGCGCCGGCCGGAGCACCCGCGAGGTGCGCCACCAGCTGACGAAGCCCCACACGCAGAAGGCGCCGTAGACGAGGTACATGGCCGCCGAGGGGTAGAAACCGCCGTTGAGCAGCAACGGCACACCCACCGCGTCCACCGCGATCCAGATCAGCCAGAACTCCACGAAACCGCGGGCCATGCCGTACGTGGCCAGCAGGCTGCCGGCGAGGATCCACGCGTCCGCCAGCGGCCCCCAGGAGCCGAGCGCGGCGAGCGCCGGGTACGCCGCCGCGGTGAGCACCGCGAGGGCGACGAGCAGACCCACCCGCTCCCGGCCGGTGGCCCAGCGCGGCACCACCCCGCCCTGGTCCGGCACCTCGCCCAGCCGACGGCTGCGCGACCAGCGCCACCAGCCGTACACGCTGACCGCGAAGAAGAAGACCTGCCGGCCGGCCTGCCCGTACAGGTCGTGCGCCTGGGGCGTGGCGAACGCGCCGCCGAGGAACACGGTGAGCAGCAGCAGGTTGCCGACCATGCCGACGGGCCAGGCCCACACCAGGCGGCGCAGCCCGAACAGCGCGGACGCGAGCCCGAAGACGTTGCCGACGATCTCGCGGACCAGCACCGGCGAACCGGCGATGGTCACCTGCGCGTCGAGCAGCCAGTGCGCCGTACCCATCAGTCCACCTCCCCCACCGGGGCCGCGCCGTCGGTGTCACCGGCCTGAGCCGGGCCGGCGGCGGCCGCGACGCCGCCCGGCGCCGCCGGGGCGGCGAGCGGCGAGTCGCCGGTCGCGCCGCTGCCGAGCAGCCGCTCGACGTACTTGGCCAGGACGTCCACTTCCAGGTTCACCGGGTCGCCGACTCCACGGCCGCCGAGCGTGGTGAGCTTCAGCGTGGTCGGGATGAGACCGACCGCGAACCAGTCGGGGCCGACGTCGGCGACCGTCAGCGACACGCCGTCGACGGTGATCGAGCCCTTCTCGACCACGTACCGGGCGAGGTCCGCGGGCAGCCGGAACCGCACCGTCTCCCACTGCTGGGCCGGCTCCCGGGAGAGCACCTCGCCCACCCCGTCGACGTGGCCCTGCACCAGGTGACCGCCGAGGCGGCTGCCCAGCGTCGCGGCTCGCTCCAGGTTGACCGGGTCGCCGGGGCGCAGCGCGCCCAGCGCGGAGCGGCGCAGCGTCTCACCCATGACGTCGGCGGTGAAGACGCCGTCCTCGGAATCCACCACGGTCAGACAGACGCCGTTGACCGAGATGGAGTCCCCGTGGCGGGCGTCCGTGGTGACCAGCGGACCGCGGACGGCGACCAGCGCCGAGTCTCCCGCCGTCGCGGTCACCCGTACGACCTCGCCCAACTCCTCGACGATGCCGGTGAACATGTCAGCCCTCCCTCTTCCGGGGCAGCGCGGTGATCCGGAGATCCGGACCGATCTGTGTAACGTCGACGAACTCGAGATCGATCGCCTCGGCGATCGTGGTCACACCGGCGTCGACCAGAGCGGTCGGACCGGCGCCGAGCAGCCGCGGCGCGACGTATCCGACGACCTTGTCGATCAGGCCGGCCTCCAGGAACGCGCCGGCCAGCCGGGGGCCGCCCTCCAGCAGCACCGCGCGGACGCCGCGCTCGTGCAGGGCGGCCAGCAGCGCGGTCAGGTCGACCCGCCCGTCCGGGCCGGCGCCGACCTCCGCGGCGGTGGCGATCCAGGTGCGGGCCGCGCCGTCGCGGACCCGGGCCCCCTCGGGCGTACGCCCCGCGCTGTCCACCACCACCCGCAGCGGCTGCCGGATGGCGAGGCTGCCGTCGCGCAGGTTCCGGGCGGTGAGCCGGGGATCGTCGGCGAGCACGGTGCCCACCCCGACGACGACCGCGTCGACGGTGCCACGCAGCGCGTGCACGTCGATCCGGGCCGCCTCCGAGGTGATCCACATGCTGGTGCCGTCGGCGGCCGCCGACCGGCCGTCCACGGTCGCGGCGAACTTCCAGATGACGTACGGCCAGCCGCGGCGCATCGAGGTGAGCCAGGCCACGTTGCCGGCCTCGGCCTCGTCGGCGCGGACGCCGAGGTCCACCCGGACACCGGCCGAGCGCAGGGTCGCGGCGCCGCCGGTGGCCACCGGGTTCGGGTCGGGGACGGCGATGACCACGCGGGCCACCCCGGCCTGGATGAGCGCGAGGCTGCAGGGGCCGGTGCGACCGGTGTGGTCGCAGGGCTCCAGCGTGACCACCGCGGTGCCGCCCCGGGCCCGCTCCCCGGCCTGCGCGAGCGCGACGATCTCGGCGTGCGGCCCGCCGGCGTACGCGTGGAAGCCCTCGCCGACGACCTGGCCGTCGGCGTCGAGCAGGACACAGCCGACCACCGGGTTGGGGCTCGTCGTACCGAGCCCGCGCGCACCGAGTTCGATCGCGCGACGCATCGCCTCGTCGACGGAGACGCCCGCCATTCGCCTGTCCCTGCCCTTCCACTCGCCGGTTCGCGCGCGGGCGGGGCGGGAGGCATCGGCCAGGGGGCCGCAGGCAGGCGGCGGCGGAGATCCGGGGACGGCGAAGCCGACCCGAGGGGCCGGCAGGGCGCGCTGAGGTCAGCGGCCGGTGCAGGCCCATCCGTCCCGCGCGCTGTCTCCCATCCGGACTGTCTGGGCGCGGGAAGTCCCGCCCCCAACCGTCGGCCCTGGGTTCTCACCAGGTCCACCGGGCGGCAGAGCCGTCCGGGTCGCGGGCTGACCACGGCCGCAGCCGTGGATCACCGCCGGTTCGGAATTACACCGAGTCCCGCCAGCGCGTGGTGGGTACACCGGCAGTCTTACACGCCGGGAGGGGGTTGTTGCCACCGAGGCGAGCTAGTTCACAACCGGGTACGGGTCAGGTGACGCCACGGCGTCGGTCGACCGCGACGTACGAGCCGGGTTGGCTCTTGGCCACGGTCTTCATCTCGCTGGCCACCGCGATCGCCTCGAGGGGGTCGGTGAACCGCTTGCCCGAATCGGACAGGGAGACCCCGATCGACAGGGTGACCAGCGCGGCCCGGCGGATGTTGCCCCGGCGGTCCTTCAGTTCGACGAAGCCGCGTTCCCGGTCGGTCGGGTCGTAGAGCGTGTCGGCCGAATTCTCGAAGTCGACGACCGCGCGGGAGGTGAGGGGCCGGACCTGGTCCGGCGCGCAGACGATCACGAAGTCGTCCCCGCCGACGTGGCCGAGGAACGCCGGTGGCAGCCCCACCGACACCACCGCCCGGTGCAGGCTGCGGGCCAGCGCCGAGATGAAGTCGTCGCCACGGACGAAGCCGTAGCGGTCGTTCACGCTCTTGAACCGGTCGATGTCGATGTAGCCGACGGCGTAGTCCGAGCCGCTGCGCACCCGGTCGGCGATCTCCCGCCGGATCCGGCTGTTGCCGGGCAGCCCGGTCAGCGGCGACACCTCGCGGAACTCCTTGTTGCGCCGCAGGGTGGAGCTGACCCGGGCGACCAGTTCCGCCGTGTCGAACGGCTTGACCAGGTAGTCGTCGGCGCCGGCGGAGAGCCCGTGGACCTTGTCCACGGTCATGCCCTTGGCCGTCAACATGATCACCGGCAGGGCCGAGGTCATCGGGTTGGCCCGCAGCCGCCGGGTCAGCTCCAGGCCGTCGACGCGGGGCATCATCAGGTCGACCACCGCCAGGTCGGGGCGCTGCCGCTCGATCACCTCGAGCGCCTCCTGGCCGTCGCTCGCGAGGACCACCTCGAAACCGTGCACCCGCAGGTTGAACTCCACGAAACGGGCGATGTCCTGGTCGTCGTCCACGACGAGGATGACGTCCGGGCGCTCGCCGGCGGGGTCCACGTCAGGCCCCGGCGGCGGCGCGTTCCGCGAGGGCCCGCAGCCGGCGTACCGCCTCGGCCGGGTCGTCCGCGCCGTAGACCGCGGTGCCCGCCACGAAGGCGTCGGCACCGGCCGCGGCGGCCTGCTCGATGGTGTCGGCGGCGATGCCGCCGTCGACCTCGATGCGCAGCTCCAGGTGGCCGGCGGCCACGTGCCGCCGGGCGGCGCGCACCTTGTCGAGCAGCTGCGGGATGAACCGCTGCCCGCCGAAGCCGGCCTTGATCGTCATGATCAGCAGCGTGTCGAAGCTCGGCAGCAGGTCGAGGTAGGGCTCGATCGGCGTGTCGCGGTCGATCGCCAGCCCCGCCTTCGCCCCCGCCGACCGGAGGTCCTTGGCCAGCGCGACCGGGTCGTCACACGCCTCGGCGTGGAACGTGACGTTGTACGCCCCGGCGTCGGCGTAGCCGGGGGCCCACCGGCGTGGATCCTCGATCATGAGGTGCACGTCGAACGGAATCTGGGTCGCCGCACGCAGGCTCTGCACCACCGGCAACCCGATCGTGAGGTTCGGGACGAAATGGTTGTCCATGACGTCCACGTGCAACCAGTCCGCGGCGTCCTCGACGGCACGGACCTCTTCGGCGAGGCGGGCGAAGTCGGCGGCGAGGATGCTCGGCGCGACGATCGGCGGCGGTACGGTCACCGGGCAAGTGTACGAACGCGGCCACCCCGCGTCGGCACCCCCGCACCCATGCGGACGCGCGGTGACCCGCCGGTGACCAATGGTGCAGAATTGACGATCCCGACCGGGCGATCCGGGACGAGGAGCCACGGCGACTGGCCGAACGACGGCAACCCGACGACACTCCAACAGGGATGGTGACGCGGCACGGCCCCGCCGGCGGCGGGGACGGTCACCGGCTACCCGGGAAGGGCGGACGATGCGACGGTGGCTCGGTGCGCTGGCGCTGGCCGGCGCGGTGACGGTCCTGCTGGCCGGCTGCCTGCGCTCCCACGGCGCGGACGGCGACCTGGTCGACGACTGGCACGCCATGCCGCCCCCGCAGATGTTCGTCCCGGCCACCGACACCTGCCTCCCCCGGATCACCGCGATCGTGCAGGCCAGCACGTACGACACCGTGGACTGCGCCCGCAACCACCTGGCGGAGGCCATCCACGTCGGCACGTTCGCGGGGCTGGCCGGCGCGCCGCGGCCGGAGCCGGGGTCGCCGACCCTGCGCACCGCGCGCGCGGAGTGCGACCAGCGGGCCCGGGAGGTGCTCGGCGGCGACTGGCACGCGGCCCGGCTCACCCTGAACATCGCGCTGCCGTCCGCGGCGGGCTGGGCCGGTGGGGCCCGCTGGTTCCGCTGCGACCTGAGCGAGACCGACAGCATCGACAACACCCGGCCGGTCAACCGCACCCGCAGCCTGCGCGGCGCGATGATCGGTGACTCGCCGCTCATCCACCGCTGCTTCGACCCGAAACTCATCGGGGAGAACCTCAACTACATGGCGCCGGTGCTGTGCAGCGAACCGCACCGCGCCGAGTTCGTGGGCGTGTACGACGAGCGGGACGTCTCCTGGGCGGAGTTCACCGCCGCGCCCGACCGGGCGCACCAGCGCTGCATGGCGCTCATCGCCGCCTTCGCGGCGGTGCCCAACAACAGCGAGCTGCCCTACCGGGCCGGCTCGATCTACTACCCGCCGTCCCAGCGGGAGTGGGAGGAGGGTGACCGGGGCGTGCGCTGTTTCCTGTGGAGCGACGACCGGAAGCTGACCCGGTCCATGCGCGGCGTCGGCCCGCAGGGACTGCCCGCGATCTGAGCGCCGGTGCCGTATGCTGCTGCGCCGTGGCGCAACCGATCGACGATCGACGGTGAGGGTGACCACGCGCGGCGGGGAGGTCGGCGAATGCGACGGTGGTGGACGGCGGTCGTCGTGGGCGCCACGGCCGTGCTGGCGCTCGGCGCGTGCGCGCCGGCCGGCCTCGACGCGGACCTCACCGACGACTGGCCGGCGCCCGTGGCGGCCCAGACCTTCGTCCCCGCGGCCGGGGTCTGCCACCTCGCCGTACAGGACGTCGGCTATCTGACCGGCTACGACCCGGTCGACTGCGCCGAGTCGCACCGCGTGGAGACGCTGCACGTCGGCACCCTCTCCGGTGCCGCCGCCGCGCAGCCCGCTCCCCCGGCCGTCGGCTCGGCGGGGATCCGCGCCGCCCGGGCCGAGTGTGACCGGGAGGCCAACAAGGCGGTGGGCGGCGAGTGGCGGACCGGCCGGATCGCCGTCGACGTGGTGTTCCCGTCGCCGGCCGCCTGGACCGGCGGTGCCCGGTGGTTCCGTTGCGACGCCGGCGAGGTGCGCGGACTCGACGACGGCGTCGTCAACCCCCGCACCGGCAGCCTGCGCGGCGCGCTGAAGGGCGACGCCCCGCTGGCCCACCGCTGCTTCAACCCGACGATGGCGAAGGACGCCATCAAGGAGATGGTGGCGGCCCCCTGCACCGCGCGCCACCACGCCGAGTTCGTCGGCGTCTACCAGGCACCGGACATCAGCTTCGCCGCGTTCACGCGGGCGAGCCTGGACACCCACAAGGCGTGCCGCAGGCTCCTCGCCGGATACGCCAAGGTGCCGAACGACGGCAACCTCCAGTACCGGGCCGGCACGATCTTCTACCACCCGTTCGAGCAGGAGTGGCGCAACGGCAACCGGGGCGTCCAGTGCTTCCTGTGGGTCAGCGACCGCAACCTCACCCGCTCGATGAAGGGCGCCGGCAGCAAGGGCCTCCCGGTCACCTGACCCACGCAGGCCGAAGGCCGGTCCACGGGGACCGGCCTTCGGGGAGATCGCGCAGCGGCGGCCTCAGGTGCGCCGCAGGACGGCCAGGAACATCGCATCGGTGCCGTGCCGGTGCGGCCACAGCTGCACGGTCGGCCCGTCGCCCAGCCCCGGCATACCGGCCGGCAACAGCGGTCGGGCGTCGACGAAGTCGACCGGCACCCCGGCACGGCGGGCCGCCTCGGTCACCGTCACATGCGTCTCCACCACGTGCGGCGAGCAGGTGACATAGGCGACGACCCCGCCGGGGCGTACCGCCCGCAGCGCGGCACCGAGCAGCTCACGCTGCAGCCGGGTCAGCGCGGGCAGGTCCGACGGCTGACGGCGCCAGCGCGACTCGGGCCGGCGGCGCAGCGAACCCAGCCCGGTGCACGGCGCGTCGACCAGCACCCGGTCGAAGTGCTCCTCGGGCAGCTTCGACTCCCGCCCCACATCGCGGCCATCCGCGTGCAGCACGGTCACCGGCAGGTTCCGGGTCGCCTGGTCGACCAGCCGCGCCCGGTGCTCGGCCACCTCCACCGCCGTCAGCCGGCCCCCGCGCTCGGCGACGAGCGCGCCGAGCAGGCCGGACTTGCCGCCGGGACCGGCGCACAGGTCCAGCCAGCGCCCGTCCGGACCGTCCAGCGGAGCGGCCGCCAGCGCGGCCGCCACCAACTGGGAACCCTCGTCCTGGACGTGCGCCCGACCCTCGGCCACCGCGGCCAGGTCACCGGGCGCGCCGCCGGAGAGGTAGACGGCGTACGGCGAGAAGGCGCCGGGGGCGCCGCCCACCTCGTCGGCCAACTCCACCGCGTCGGCGAGACCCGGCCGGGCGCACAGGTGCACCGGCGGACGCTCGTTGTCCTCGATGAGCAGCCGGGTGGTCTCACCCAGGTCGCCGCCGAGCGCCTCGGCGAACGCCCGCACCACCCACTGCGGGTGGCTGTACGTCAGCGCGAGATGCCCGATCGGGTCGCTCTCCATGCTCGGCGCGAGCTTGCGCACCCAGGCGTCCGCGTCCTGACCGGCGACCTCCCGCAGTACCGCGTTGGCGAAGCCGGTCGCGCCGGGGCCGACCGCGCGGACCAGGTCGACGGTCGAGGAGACCGCCGCGTGCGGCGGCACCCGCGTGTGCAGGATCTGGTACGCCCCGAGGCGCAGCGCGTCGCGTACCGGCGGGTCGATCCGCTCCACGTCCCGCCCGGCGGCGGAGGTGAGGATCGCGTCCAGCGTGCCGAGATGGCGCAGGGTGCCGTAGGTCAGCTCGGTGGCGAAGGCCGCGTCCCGCCCGAACAACCCCTCGTCCCGGATCATCGCCGGGAGGACGAGGTTGGCGAACGCGTCGTCCCGGTTGACCGCGGCGATCGCCTCGTACGCCACCTGCCGCGGCCGGTCCACCGCCGGGCGGACAGCCCGGCCGGTGCGCCGGTCCGGCCCGCCCCGGGCGCCGCCGCGCGCCCCGCCGAACGGGCGGTCGCCACCGCGACCACCGGCGGACCGGTTGTCCCGGGGCTCACCACGCCGGTCGTCGCGACCACCGCGTGGGGTACGCGCGTCGGAATCGCCGAGGCGGGTGGGTCGGTCGTCGCGCTCCGGCCCGGTCACGCGAGGGCCTCGCCCGCCGCGACGCGGACCCCGCGCGCCCAGTCGGTCGCCGACATCGCCCGCTTGCCGGCGGCGCGCACCTCGCCCAGCAGCACCGGAACGGTGGCGGTGCCCGCGAGCACCCGTGACTTCTCCACCAGCAGCTCACCCGGCTTGAGTTCGGGGCCGTCGGCGACCGGGGTCACCGGGCCCAGCTTGACGCGCTCGTCCCGGAACGTGGTCCACGGGCCGGGCGCCGGTGTGCAGGCGCGGACCCGCCGGTCCACGGCGAAGGCCGGGTCGGTCCAGCGCACCCGGGCGTCCTCGACGGTCAGCTTCGGGGCGAGCGACACCCCGTCGGCGGGCTGCGGCTCGGCCCGCGCCGTGCCGGCCGCGATCGCGTCGAGCACCGCGACCAGCAGGCCGGCGCCCGAGTGGGCGAGCCGCTCCAGCAGGTCACCGGAGGTGTCGGTGGGGCGGATCTCGTCGGTGAGCGTGCCGTAGACGGGCCCGGTGTCCAGGCCCTCCTCCAGCTGGAAGACGCTGGCCCCGGTCAGCTCGTCGCCGTGCAGCACCGCGTGCTGGACGGGCGCCGCGCCGCGCCAGGCCGGCAGCAGCGAGAAGTGCAGGTTCACCCAGCCGTGCCGGGGGATCTCCAGGGCGGCCGGCGGCACCAGCGCCCCGTAGGCGACCACCGGCACGCAGTCCGGCGAGAGCTCACGCAGCCGGTCCAGGAACTCCGGCTCACGCGGACGGGCCGGGGTGAGCACCTCGACGCCGTGCGCGTCGGCCCACTCCCCCACCGGGGATCGGGACAAGCCCCGGCCCCGGCCGGCGGGCGCGTCGGGACGGGTGACGACGGCGACCAGGTCGTGCCCGGAGTCGGCGACGGCGGTCAGGGCCGGAACGGCCACGGCCGGCGTGCCGGCGAAGATCACACGCACCGGCCGGTCACCGACCCAGGCCGAAGGGGCTGTCGGCACCGGCGTGCGGGTTGAGCTTGACCACCGGCGGGGCCGCCGGGTCGTACCACTCCGCCTGACGGATCGCCTTCATCGCCTCCTTGCGACCGGCCTGGTCGAGCCGGTCGACGAAGAGCACCCCGTCGAGGTGGTCGGTCTCGTGCTGCACGCAGCGGGCCATCAGGCCGGTGCCGACGATCTGCAGCGGGTCGCCGTAGCCGTTGAAGCCCTTGGCGATGACGTTCTGCCGGCGCTTGGTGTCGAAGTACAGGCCGGGGATGGACAGGCAGCCCTCCGGGCCGTCCTGCTCCTCCTCGTCGGGGAACTCCAGGACCGGGTTGACCAGGTGGCCGAGGACGTCGTCGACGTCGAAGGTGAACACGCGCAGGCCCACCCCGAGCTGCGGCGCGGCGAGGCCGGCGCCGTTCTGCTCACGCATGGTGTCGGTCAGGTCGGCGATGAGCCGGCGCAGCTCGGCGTCGAAATCGACGACCGGATC
Source organism: Micromonospora sp. NPDC049366 (assembly GCF_044466625.1). Taxonomy (NCBI): domain Bacteria; kingdom Bacillati; phylum Actinomycetota; class Actinomycetes; order Micromonosporales; family Micromonosporaceae; genus Micromonospora; species Micromonospora sp. NPDC049366. The sequence goes on along the minus strand of NZ_JBITMV010000013.1, from coordinate 147,032 downwards.
GGCCGGCGTGCGCAGCACCGGATCCCCGAACAGACGGATGGGCTGGACGGTCACGCGGGACGGCTCCTTCTGGGGTGGGACGATCGGGGCCGTACCAGTCTACGGAGTACCCGGCCGCGCCCCGGCCGGCGTACCTCGATCGACCACGGCGGGTGTGCCGAGCGTCACCGGCAGGGTGTCGTAGCCACGCAGGGTGAGCCGGGTGCGCCGCCGCGGCCGGCCGGCGAGGGCCAGCTCCGGCAGCCGGCGCAGCAGCAGCGGGAACGCCACCTGGGCCTCCAGCCGGGCCAGGCCGGCGCCGAGGCAGTAGTGCGGCCCGGCCCCGAACGACAGCGGCTGCGCCTGGGCCCGCCACGGGTCGAACCGGGCCGGCTCCGGGTAGCGCCGCGGATCCCGGTTGGCCGCGCCGAGCAGCAGCAGCGCCCAGCTGCCCGCCGGCAGGTCGAGCCCGCCGCAGCGCACCGGCTCCGTCGTCATCCGGGTGGTCAGCTGCACCGGCGAGTCGTAGCGGAGCAGCTCCTCGACGTACGCGGGGGCGAGGTCGGGGTGGCCGCGCAGCGCGTCCGCCTCGCGGGGATGCGCCAGCAGCACGACGAGGCCGTTGCCGAGCAGGTTGGTGGTGGTCTCGAACCCGGCGACCAGCAGCACCACGAGATTGGCCAACAGCTCGTCGCCGGAGAGCCGCTCCCCGTCGGCGTCGTGCACCTGCACCAACGCGCTGGTCAGGTCGTCGGCCGGGGCTCGCCGCCGCGCCCGCACCAGGTCGGTGAAGTAGTCGCGCAGCTCGGCCGCGCCCCGGTCGGCGACGGCCAGCTCGTCGGGGGTGATCTCGGGCTCCAGGACACCGGTGAGGTCGGCCGCCCAGCGGCGGAACAGCGGCCGGTCCTGCGCCGGCACGCCGAGCAGCGCGCAGATCACCCCGACCGGCAGCGGGTAGGCGAAGTCGGCCAGGAAGTCCAGCGGCTCGCCCCGGTCACCCCGCTCGACCATCGCGTCGACCAGCTCCTGCGCCTGCGCGGTCACCACGTCGCGCATCCCGGCGATCCGGCGGGGGCTGAACGCCCCGGCGGCGAGCCGCCGCATCCGGCTGTGGTCGGGCGGGTTCGTCCGCAGCATCGAGCGGGAGATCGACGTGACCGCCGGGCTGTCCCGCCACCCCGGCCACAGGCCGTCGCGGATCGCGTCGTCCATCACCCCGAGGCGCGGGTCCCGCAGCAGCTCGTCGGCCTCGGCGTAGCCGGTGACCACGTAGAACACCGGGCCGGCCTCGACCACCGGCCCGTGTGCGCGCAGCCGCTCGTAGGTCGGGTAGGGGTCGATCCGGCCCTGCGGGGACATGAGCAGGGTGAGGGCGTCGGCGGCGTCCATCGCGGGCCTCCCGGTGCGGGATCGAGGGCCTTCATCATGCCCCCGATCCACCCGCCCGGCGATCCCGGCGGGCCCGGTCGGCTCAGGCGGGGTGACCCGGGTCGCCGGCCAGCACCGCGTCACCGCCGAGCAGGGCGTGCTCGGGCATCGGCAGCTCGATGCCGTGGGCGGCCTCCCAGTCGTACACGGTGCCGGGGCGGACCTGGGCGGCGAAGTACTCGACGGCGCTCATCCCGCCGACCACCGGCTCGTCGACCTCGGCGACCAGCTGCGCCGGCACCAGGCGGAACCCGCTCTGCAGGGCGGCGCTGAGCCGGCGGTGGCCGTCGACGACGAAGAAGTGCTCACCGGTGTAGCCGATCCGCAGCGGCTCCAGCGCCTCGTCGCCGGCCCCGGCCACGCCGTCCACGAACTCCGAGTCCCAGAGACCACGCAGCGTGGTGATGTCCTCGGTCGGGTAGATGCGGGCCGGGTCGAGCAGCAGCAGCGGCGGGCTGTCCCGCAGCACGTCGGCGCCGAGGTCGCCCTCGTACGCGGCGACGATGTGCTCGATCACCTCGTCGGCGGTGGCGCGGGTGGTGTCGCAGACCAGGTCGTAGTTGCGCAGCCGGGCCTTGTCGACCTTGTAGCGGACCAGGAACCGGTTCCGCTCGCTCTCGCTGCGCTCCCGGAGCTTGGCCTTCGCCTCCTCCAACGAGGTGTAGCTCTCGGCCGGCCCCGACGGACGGGCCAGCACCCGGCGGGCCGCCTCGCCCGGCTCGGTGATCATGTGCACCTTGAGCGCGTCGGTGAAGAAGTGCCAGGCCAGGCGGGAGTCCATGACGAGGCTCTCACCGGAGGCGGCGATGTCGCGCTGGAGCTGGTCGACGTAGCCGTCCACGGCCTGGTCGAGTTCGGCGTGCAGGTTGAGCTGGAGAGCGGTCATCTGCCGCTCCTGCGCCATCTGCCGGTAGAGGTCACCGACGCTGACCCGGCGCAGGCCCAGCCGCTTGGAGATCTCCACCGACACCGTGCTCTTGCCGCTGCCGAGGTCGCCGTTGAAGACGATCGATTGACGAACGGTCACGACTGGTCCACCCCTGGTTACCGGCTGTTGGGCATCGTCAATGTGGCGTCGGGCCGACGCGGTTTGTGCCGTGGTCGCGCCATCCGTGCGCCCGGGCATGACGGGCGATGCTACCACCCTCCGTGACGCCCACCGCCGCACGCGGCGTCCGTCACCGGCCTCCCTCCACCCTCGCCCCCGTCCCGCGATCGTGCACGTCGCGCCCGCGATTTGTCCGAAACGCGCCGAAACTCGGACGGGACGAGCGTGGGGGTCGATCAGAACAACGTCAGGGGGTCCACCTGGAGGCGGACGGGGTCGGCGGCCTTGCGGGCGCTGCGCGCTCCCGCCGCCGCGTGCAGCGCCCCGGCCAGCGCCGCCGCCCGGGCACGCGGCACCCGGACCAGCATCCGTTCCCGCTCGCCGTCGGCGGGGACCGGCCCCAGCACCTCGGCCCCGTCCGGCAGCCGTGCCTCGGCGAGCAGGTCGGCCACCGCCACCGGCAGGCCGGTCACGCTCGCCATCCGTACCGCCGGCGGGAAGCCCAGCTCGCGACGCTCAGCCAGCTCCCGGGCCGCGAACCAGCCGGCGTCCCAGCGCAGCAGCGCCTGCACCGGGGCGAGAGCGCCGTCGGCGACCACGACCACCCGGCCGCCGGCCCCGGCCGGTCGGGCCAGGGCGGCGGCAGCCAGCCACCGGCGCAGCGCCTCCTCCCCGGCGCGGAGGTCGGCGCGGGTCAGCAGGGCCCACGAGTCGAGCAGCAGCACGGCGCCGTAGCCGCCCTCGGCCGGTGGCTCGGCGCCCGGCGTGGCGATCGCCAGGCCCGCGCCGCCGGGCACCGTGCTCAGCACCTCCTCCCGTCCGGAGGTGCGGACGGGCACGCCGGGGAAGGCGCGACCCAGCTCCTCGGCGGTGCGCCGTGCGCCGGTGACGGCGGCCCGCAGCCGCCGCCCGCCGCACTCCGGGCAGGCGTACGCGGCGGCGACCCGGCCGCACCAGCGACACGCCGGGGCGCCGGTCGCCGACGGCAGGGCCAGCGGGCCGGCGCAGGTGGGGCAGCGCGCCGGGGTGCGGCAGTCGGCGCAGGACACCGCCGGCAGGTAGCCGCGCCGGGGCACCTGCACCAGCACGGGCAGGTCCGCCCGGAGGGCGTCCCGCGCCGCGTTCCACGCCAGGCTGGGCAGCCGCGCCGTCGCCGCCGCCGGGTCACGGGCCAGCTGCGGGTCGTCGCCGGTCGGCGCGATGGCCGGCGTACGCGCCCGCAGGGTGGCCCGGTCGGCGATCACCTCCCGCGCCCAGCCGGTCTCCAGCAGCAGCTGCGCCTCGGCGGTGCGGGCGTACCCGCCGACCAGGGCGCCGGCCTCGGCGAGCTGGGCGCGGGTGAGCAGCACCTCCCGCGCGTGCGGGTACGGGGCCCGGGGCTCGGCGTGCAGGTCGTCCCCGTCGTCCCAGATCGCCACCAGACCGAGCCGCCCGACCGGGGCGAACATCGCGGCCCGGGTGCCGATGACCACCGGCACGTCGCCGCGGCGGGCGGCGAGGAAGGCGCGGTACCGCCGGGCCGGGCCGAGCGCGGCGGAGAGGGACACGTGTCGTCCCGGGCCGAGCGCGGCGGCGACGGCGGCGTCCAACCGGTCCAGGTCACGGTTGTCGGCGACCACCACCAGCGCACCCCGCCCGCCGGCCACGGTCGCGGCGACCGCCTCGGCGTACCGGGCCGCCCAGTCCTCGCCGGGCAGCGCGGACCAGACCGCGCGGGGGGCCCGCCCGTCGGTGAGGGCCCGCAGGTAGGCCGGGCCGGCCGGGTAGTCCCGCCAGCCCGCCGGGTCCGGCGCGGTCGTCGGCTCGCCGGGCGGCGGGGGCTCGTGCGGCTCCTTCTCGACCCGGGCGTGCCGGGGCGGCACGGCGAGCCGGAGCACGTCGGCGAGGCTGCCGGCGTACCGGTCGGCGACCGCCCGGGCCAGCCGGGCCACCTCCGGCGCCAGCACCGGCTCCGGGGAGACCACCTTCTCCAGGTAGGCGAGCCGGCCGGTGTGCCCGGAGTCGTCGGTGCGCTCCAGCAGCCACCCGTCGACGAGCTGCCCGGCGAAGCGGACCTTGACCCGGGTGCCGGGCACCGCCGCCTCGTCCAGCGCGGCCGGGACGAGGTAGTCGAAGGGGCGGTCGAGGTGGGCCAGCGGGAGATCCACGCAGACACGAGCGACCGGCGACCCGTCCGCGGGTCGCCGGTCGCTGCGCGTGGTGCCGGTCAGGCTCCCGCGGCCGACTTGAGGTCGGCGGCCCGGTCGGTGCTCTCCCAGGTGAGGTCGGGCAGTTCCCGGCCGAAGTGGCCGTACGCCGCGGTCTGCTGGTAGATCGGGCGGAGCAGGTTGAGGTCCCGGATGATCGCGGCCGGGCGCAGGTCGAAGACCTCGGTGACGGCCTGCTCGATCGCGGGGACCGGCACGGTCTCGGTGCCGAACGTCTCGATGAAGAGGCTGACCGGCTTGGCCTTGCCGATCGCGTAGGCGACCTGCACCTCGCAGCGCTCGGCCAGCCCCGCCGCGACCACGTTCTTGGCCACCCAGCGCATCGCGTACGCGGCCGAGCGGTCCACCTTCGACGGGTCCTTGCCGGAGAAGGCGCCGCCACCGTGGCGGGCGTAGCCACCGTAGGTGTCGACGATGATCTTGCGACCGGTCAGGCCGGCGTCGCCCATCGGGCCGCCGATCTCGAACCGGCCCGTCGGGTTGACCAGCAGCCGGTAGCCGTCGGTGTCGAGGCCGAGGCTCTCCAGCTCGGGGGCGATGACGTGGTCACGCACGTCCGGGGTGAGCAGCGAGTCGAGCGAGATGTCGGCCGCGTGCTGGCTGGAGACCACCACCGTGTTGAGCCTGACCGGGCGCAGGCCCTCGTACTCGATGGTGACCTGGGTCTTGCCGTCCGGCCGCAGGTAGGGCACGGTGCCGTCCTTGCGGACCGCGGCGAGCCGCCGGGCCAGCCGGTGCGCGAGGGCGATCGGCAGCGGCATCAGCTCGGGCGTCTCGGTGCACGCGAAGCCGAACATCATGCCCTGGTCGCCGGCGCCCTGCGCGTCCAGCGCGCTCTCGGAGGCGCCGGTGCGCAGCTCGAACGCGTTGTCGACGCCCTGCGCGATGTCCTCCGACTGGGCGCCGATGGAGACGCTCACGCCGCAGGAGGCGCCGTCGAAGCCCTTCTTCGACGAGTCGTAGCCGATGTCGAGGATGGTCCTGCGGACGATGGTGGGGATGTCCGCGTACGCCTTGGTGGTCACCTCGCCGGCGATGTGCACCTGGCCCGTGGTGATCATGGTTTCCACCGCGACCCGGCTGCCGGGGTCCTCGGCGAGCAGCGCGTCGAGGATACCGTCACTGATCTGGTCGGCGATCTTGTCCGGGTGGCCTTCCGTGACCGATTCGGACGTGAAGAGGCGGCGTGTCACGGCACTCCTAAAGCGTGTGAAAAGTCGTTCGCGGCAGTCTAGTCACCGCCGAGGGGTCCGGCGGAGTTGGTCACAGGCTTTCCCACTCTCAGGAGTGACCGGCCAGTCGGGCCACCACCAGATCCCAGACACCGTCGGCGAGGTCCTCCTTGGACTGTTCGGGCATCCGGCTGACCGAACCGTCCGCGCCGATGACGGTCGCCGCGTTGGTCTCGGCGCCGAAGACCTTGTCCTCCCCCACCTCGTTGATGACGATGAGGTCGGCACGCTTGCGGGCCAGCTTGGCCCGCCCGTTGGCCTCGGCGTCGCCCGTCTCCGCGGCGAACACCACCAGCACCTGCTCGGGGCGACGGCGTCGGCCGAGCTCCGCGGCGATGTCGGGGTTGGTGACGAGTTCGATGGTCGGCGCCGTGCCGTCGTCCGCCTTCTTGATTTTGCCAGGCGCGTAGACAGCCGGGCGGAAATCGGCCGGAGCCGCCGCCATCACCACCGCGTCGGCGTCGACGGCGGCCTTGAGCGTCGCCTCCCGCAACTCCTCGGTGGTGCCGACCCGCACGAGGTCGACGCCGGCCGGGTCGGGAAGGCTGACGTTGGCCGCGACGAGCGTGACGCGGGCACCGCGGGCCGCCGCGGCGCGGGCGAACGCGTAGCCCTGCTTGCCGGACGACCGGTTGCCGAGGAAGCGCACCGGGTCCAGCGGCTCCCGGGTGCCCCCGGCCGTCACCACGACGCGGCGACCGGCCAGGTCGGCGGGGGCCTGCGCGCCGCGGGCGAGGATCCGCCGGGCGACCGCGAAGATCTCCGCCGGCTCGGGCAGCCGGCCCTTGCCGGTGTCGACGCCGGTGAGCCGGCCCACGGCCGGCTCGACGACCCGCACGCCCCGGGCCCGCAGGGTGGCGACGTTGGCCACGGTGGCGGGGTGTTCCCACATCTCGGTGTGCATGGCGGGGGCCAGCAGCACCGGGCACCGGGCGGTGAGCAGGGTGTTGGTGAGCAGGTCGTCGGCGAGACCGTGCGCGGCCTTCGCGAGCAGGTCGGCGGTCGCCGGCGCGACGACCACCAGGTCGGCCTGCTGGCCGAGCCGGACGTGCGGCACCTCGTGCACGTCGGACCACACGTCGTCGGCGACCGGTTGACCGGAGAGCGCCGCCCAGGTCGGCGCCCCCACGAAGCGGAGCGCCGACGCGGTCGGCACGACCCGGACCCGGTGGCCCGATTCGGTGAAGAGCCGCAGCAGCTCGCACGCCTTGTAGGCGGCGATGCCGCCGCCGACTCCGAGGACGATCCCGGCGGACATCGCGGCGCGGTGCGTTACGGCTGGTCGGTCGGCTCGGCGGTGAGCAGGCCGGCGTTGATCTCGCGCATGGCGATGGAGAGCGGCTTCTCCTGCGGGGTGGTCTCGACCAGCGGGCCGACGTACTCCAGCAGGCCCTCACCGAGCTGGCTGTAGTAGGCGTTGACCTGGCGGGCACGCTTGGCCGCGAAGATGACCAGCGCGTACTTCGACGTCGTCTTCTCGAGGAGCTCGTCGATCGGCGGGTTGGTGATGCCTTCGGGGTTGGTGGCGATGGATCCCACGAAATAACCTCTGCGTCTGTCGATCCGCGCGGACGCGGTGCTGACTGTCGGCCACGGCGCGTAGCGACCGGGCCGCTCTCGGGCCGAACCGACTCCTAACCGAGCACCCGCGGTCGGGCCGGAGTCGGATAAGAAGAACCGAACAAGCCTACCAGCTCATCGGCGACGCGATCGGTCAGGTCGTGCAGGAGGGCGAGTTCGAAGGCCGCGGCGACGGCGGGAGCCGGCCGGTGACCCGGCGGGCAGAGCAGCACCAGGCGGACGCCGGAGAGGCGCTCACGGACGGCGATAGCGCCCGGGATGTCGAGGGCGAGCACGGCGGGCTGCCCGACGGCGAGCCGGGAGCGCAGCGGCTCGTAGGGCGTGCCCCGTCGGTGTGGTCCCGTCCGGGACCACTCCAGGAGCGCGCCGGCGTCGACCAACCGGTCGAACTCGGCCGGCGCGACGAAGACGCGGTCGACACCGTCGACCTCGTCGTGGCGGCGGGGCCGGGTCGTCACCGGCACCGGCCGCCACACGGCGGGAGAACGCGCCCGGACGAGCTCGACGACACTCTCCCGGCCGGACCCCGAGGGGCCGGCCAGGACAGTGAGCCGAGCCGCCGGGCGCGCCTCACCATCCGTGCTCACTGCTTGTTTCTACACGCTGCCACGCTCAGTTGGCGGCGAACTCTCCAAGCAGTGCCTTGCGCTGCTGCTCGCCGAGGCCACGCAGACGACGGCTGTCAGCGATCTTGAGCTTCTCCATGATCTGGGTGGCCCGGATCTTGCCGATGCCCGGCATCGCCTGCAGGACGGCCGACACCTTCAGCTTGCCCACGACGTCGTCGGACTCGGCGCGCTCGAGGACGGCTGAAAGGGTGGTCTTGCCCTGCTTGAGCTGCTCCTTCAGCTCGGCACGGGCCTTGCGGATCTCCGCGGCCTTCTCCAGCGCGGCAGCGCGCTGCTCGGGGGTCAGTGACGGGAGCGGCACCAGTTCTCCTCAGGTCCCTATCGCGACGGGCGGGTCGCACCGCCGCATCTGTGAAACGTGGTGTCGCTGTGAACCAAGGGGTCCGTGGTTCCCAGCGCGGGGAAAACTAGCGGTCAACGGAACTTTCGGCAACGTGGGCGCGCCATGATCATCGCAAAGTGATCGAGCGATCAGTCAGTCAGCGGGCTGGCAGAACAGCCCGGCAGTCCGCCAGCGCCCGGTCCGCGGCGGCCCGCAGGGCGGCCACGTCGGGTCCCGCGCCGAGCACCTCGCGGGAGTACGAGGGCAGCACCGAGGAGAGGCTGGAGCCGAAGACGGTACGCAGATCGGCGGCCGTCGCGCCCTGCGCGCCGAGCCCCGGAGCGAGCAGCGGACCCCCCACCGACGACAGGTCGTGACCGGTGTCACCGATGGTCGCCCCGACCACCAGACCGAAGCTGCCGAGGGGCTCCGCACCCGCGTTGAGCTGGGAAATCTCGTCGATCACGGTCTGCGCGACGGTCCGCCCGTCCGACGTCCGGGCGTGCTGCACGGCGGGCCCCTCGGGGTTCGAGGTGAGCGCCAGCACGAAGACGCCGCCGCCGTGCTGACGGGCCAGCTCGAACATCGGGGCGAGCGAACCTACTCCCAGGTAGGGGCTCGCGGTGACCGCGTCGACATACAGCGGGCTGGATGGGTCGAGGTACGCCGAGGCGTACGCCTGGACCGTCGAGCCGATGTCGCCGCGCTTCGCGTCGAGGAGAACGAGCGAGCCGCGATCTCGCAACTGTCGGATAGTTGACTCAAGAATCGCGACACCTCGGGCGCCGAAACGCTCGAAGAAGGCCGACTGGGGCTTGACCACCGCAACCCGGTCACCGAGGGCTTCCACGACGGTCCGGGCGAACCGGTCGAGCCCCTCCACGTCGTCCGAGAGCCCCCAGCGGGCCAGCAGACCGGGGTGGGGGTCGATGCCGACGCAGAGCGGTCCCCGCTCGACCATGGCCCGGTGCAACCGGGCGCCGAAGCTCTCCATCCGTTCCGTCCTCTCCTCGCACTCCGCGCCGACGGTCGCCGCCGGGCACACCGCTACCGCCCGGCGGGCCGCTGCCACCGGGCGTGCCACTTCCCGACCGCCGACGGGCGCCGGCGGCGTACCGCCTCCGCTCAGCCGGCCTTCACAGCCGCCGCCACACCCAACGCGATGCGGGCCAGATCGGCGTCGTCGGTGACGTACGGCGGCATGGTGTAGATCAGGTCCCGGAACGGGCGCAGCCACACACCCTGGGCCACCGCGGCGGCCGTGGCGGCGGGCAGGTCCACCTCGTGGTCCAGCTGCACCACGCCGATCGCGCCCAGCACCCGCACGTCGGCCACCCCCGGCGCGCCCCGCAGCGGCGCCAGGCCGGCCCGCAGCCCGTCGCCCACCCTCGCCACCTCGGCGGCCCAGTCACCGGCCCGCAGCAGGGCGATGGAGGCGTTGGCGACGGCACAGGCGAGCGGGTTGCCCATGAACGTCGGGCCGTGCGCCAGCACGCCGTCGGCGGAGATCCCCCGGGCGATCTCGGCGGTGCACAGCGCCGCCGCGAGGGTGAGGTAGCCACCGGTGAGCGCCTTGCCCACGCACATCACGTCCGGGGTCACGCCGGCGTGCTCGGCGGCGAACATCGTGCCGGTCCGGCCGAACCCGGTGGCGATCTCGTCGAAGATGAGCAGCACCCCGTGCGCCCGGGTCACCTCGCGCAGCACCCGCAGGTACTCGGGGTGGTGGAAGCGCATCCCGCCGGCGCCCTGCACGACCGGCTCCACGATGACGGCGGCCAGCTCGTGCGCGTGCCGCTCGACGGCGTCGACGAGCGCGGCGCAGTACGCCGGGTCCGGCGGGGCGTCGAAGCCGGCCGGCGGCACGGGCGCGAAGACCTGCCGGGGCAGCACGTCGCCCCAGAGGTGGTGCATGCCCCCCTCCGGGTCGCAGACGCTCATCGGGTGGAACGTGTCGCCGTGGTAGCCGCCCCGCCAGGTGCCCAGCCGGCGGCGCTGCGGGCGACCGACGGCCCGCTGGTACTGCAGGCACATCTTGATCGCCACCTCGACGCTCACCGACCCGGAGTCGGCGAGGAAGACGTGCTCCAGCCCGTCCGGGGCGAGGTCGACGAGGGTCTGGGCCAGCCGTACGGCCGGCTCGTGGGTCAGGCCGCCGAACATGACGTGACTCATCCGGCCCAGCTGGTCGGTCACCGCCGCGTCGAGCACCGGGTGGCGGTAGCCGTGGATCGCCGCCCACCAGGACGACATGCCGTCCACCAGCTCCCGGCCGTCGGCGAGCCGCAGCCGTACGCCCTGGGCGCTCTCCACCACATATGGCGGGCTGGACGCCGGCACGGGCGCGTACGGGTGCCAGACCCGGGCCCGGTCGACCGCGAGGATCTCCTCAGCCCTCACCCTGCTCATCCCCTCTCATCTCGTCCCCCGCTCCCGCCGTCCCACCCCCGGGGAGGTCATGGTGTGGGGGCCGTGCGGGCGGCGGCGCGGACCAGGGCGGGGCCCCGGTAGATGAAGCCGGTGTAGAGCTGCACCAGGCTCGCGCCGGCGTCGAACATCCGGCTCGCGTCGTCGGGGTCGAGGATCCCGCCCACACCGATCACCGGCAGCCGGCCGGCGGTCTCCCGGTGCACGAACGAGACGACCTCCCGTGCCCGGCCGGTGAGCGGCCGGCCGGACAGCCCGCCCGTCTCGCCGCCGCGGGGCCGGTCGCCGGCCGCCAGACCGTCGCGGGCGAGGGTGGTGTTGGTGGCGATCACGCCGGCCGCGCCCCGGGCCAGGCAGACCTCCAGCAGCTCGGCGATCGCCGGCTCGGTGAGGTCCGGAGCGATCTTCACGAGCACCGGCTTCTCGCCCACCAGGGCGGCCAGCAGGGCGTCCAGGTGCGCCCGATCCTGCAACGACCGCAGACCCGGGGTGTTCGGCGAGGAGACGTTCACCGCGAAGTAGTCGCCGTGGTCGCGCAGCGCCCGGTACGACGCGAGGTAGTCCTCGACCGCGTCCGTCAACGGGGTCACCTTGGACTTGCCGAGCGAGATGCCCAGCGGCGCCCCGAGCGGGCGGGGCAGCGCCGCCAGCCGGGCCGCCAGCGCCTCGGCGCCGGCGTTGTTGAAGCCCATCCGGTTGATCACCGCCTCACTGTCCCGCAGGCGGAACAGCCGGGGCCGGGGGTTGCCCGGCTGCGCGTGCGCGGTCACCGTGCCGACCTCGACGAAGCCGAAGCCCAGCGCCGGCCAGGCCGGCAGCGCGACGCCGTTCTTGTCCATCCCGGCGGCCAGGCCGACCGGGTTGGGGAACTCGACGCCGAAGACCGTCCGCGGGGCGCGGACCGCGTACCGGGCCCGCAGCGCGGCGAGGGCGGGCGCCGAGCGGGACACCGCGGCGAGCCGCCGCAGGGTCCACTCGTGCGCCGCCTCGGCGTCGCCGCCCCCGATCCGGAAGAGCGCCGGCCGCAGCAGCCGCTCGAACATCACGACCGACCCACCCCGTCGATCATGAAGTTATCGCCGCGACACGCCGCGGCGGCGGGCGACAACTTCGTGATCAGCGCGAGCCGGCCGGGGGCTGTCACTGGGCGGCTCGCAGGGCGGCGTGCAGCTCCTGCAACGGGCGGACCCGCACGTCGCCGCGGATCCGCGCCTCGATGCCCATGACCGCGGCGGCCGCGCCGGGCACCGTGGTGATGCACGGGATGTCCGCGGTGACCGCCGCGCTGCGGATCTCGTACCCGTCGGAGCGGGCGCTCGCGCCCGAGCCCTGCGGGGTGTTGATCACCAGTGCCACGTCGCCGCCGAGGATCATCGACACCGCGTCCTCGCCCTGGCCCGCCTCGTAGTGCTTGCGGATCTGCTCGCAGGCGATGCCGTGCCGGCGCAGCACCTCCGCCGTGCCGGCGGTCGCCACGATCTCGAAACCGAGGTCGGCCAGGCGCTTGATCGGGAAGATCATCCCGCGCTTGTCCCGGTTGGCGACCGACACGAAGATGCGCCCGCCGGTCGGCAGCGACCCGTACGCGGCCGCCTGCGACTTGGCGAAGGCCTGCCCGAAGCCGGTGTCGATGCCCATCACCTCACCGGTGGACTTCATCTCCGGCCCGAGCAGCGAGTCGATGCCCTTGCCGGCCCGGGTGCGGAAACGCTTGAACGGGAGCACCGCCTCCTTGACCGCGATCGGGGCGTCGGCCGGCATGCTGCCGCCGTCCCCGGTCGCCGGGAGCAGGCCCTCGGCGCGCAGCTCGGCGATGGTGGCGCCGAGCGCGATCCGGGCGGCCGCCTTGGCCAGCGGCACCGCGGTCGCCTTGGACACGAACGGGACGGTCCGCGACGCGCGGGGGTTCGCCTCCAGGACGTAGAGCACGTCGTCCTTGAGCGCGTACTGCACGTTGAGCAGGCCCCGCACCCCGACACCCCGGGCGATCGCCTCGGTGTAGCGGCGGACCTCGGCCAGGTGCGAGCCGGCCAGGGTGATCGGCGGCAGGGCGCAGGACGAGTCTCCGGAGTGGATGCCCGCCTCCTCGATGTGCTCCATCACGCCGCCGAGGTAGACCTCGCCGTCGGCGTCGCAGAGGGCGTCCACGTCGATCTCGATGGCGTCGTCGAGGAACCGGTCCACCAGCACCGGGTGGTCCGGGGAGATGTCGGTGGCCCGGCCGATGTAGTCCCGCAGCGTCGGGTCGTCGTAGACGATCTCCATGCCACGACCACCGAGCACGTACGACGGACGCACCAGCACCGGGTAGCCGATCTCCTCGGCGATCTCCTTCGCCTCGTCGTACGACGTGGCGAGGCCGTGCGCCGGGGCGCGCAGGCCGGCGCGGGCCAGCAGCGCGCCGAACGCCCCCCGCTCCTCGGCGAGGTGGATGGACTCCGGCGACGTGCCGACGATCGGCACCCCGGCGTCCTTGAGCCGCTGCGCCAGACCCAGCGGGGTCTGCCCGCCGAGCTGCACGATGACCCCGATGACACCCGGCCCGCCGGCGGCCTTGCCGGACGAGTCCTCGGCGTGCCAGACCTCCAGCACGTCCTCGAAGGTGAGCGGCTCGAAGTAGAGCCGGTCGGCGGTGTCGTAGTCGGTCGAGACGGTCTCCGGGTTGCAGTTGACCATGACCGTCTCGAAGCCGGCGCCGCCGCCACCGGACGCCCCGGCGCCGCCGGCGGGCGCGCCGCGCAGCGCCTGGACGGCGTGGACGCACGAGTAGTCGAACTCGATGCCCTGGCCGATGCGGTTCGGGCCGGAGCCGAGGATCAGCACCTTCGGCCGGGACGACCCGACGACCTCGGTCTCGCTGTCGTAGGAGGAGTAGTGGTACGGCGTGGTGGCGGAGAACTCGGCCGCGCAGGTGTCCACGGTCTTGTAGACCGGCCGGATGTCCAGCCGCTGCCGCAGCCGCCGTACGCCGTCCTCGCCGGCCAGCTCCGGACGCAGCGCGGCCAGCTGCCGGTCGGACAGGCCGGCGCGCTTGGCCTGACGCAGCAGCTCCGCGTCGAGCACCGGGGCCGCCACGATCTCCGCCCGCAGCTCGACCAGGCTGGCGATCTGGTCCAGGAACCAGGGATCGATCCCGCCGGACGCGTCGGCGACCTCGGCGATGGTGGCGCCCAGCCGCAGCGCCCGCTCGACGGTGTAGAGCCGGCCGTCGTGCGGGACGCGCAGCGCGGCGAGGGTGTTCTCCTTCGTCGCGCCCGCCGGGTCGGGGACCGTCCAGAACCCGGCCGCCTTCGTCTCCATCGAGCGCATCGCCTTGTTCAGCGCCTCGGTGAAGTTGCGTCCGAGGCTCATCGCCTCGCCGACCGACTTCATCGTGGTGGTCAGCTCCGGGTCCGCGCCGGGGAACTTCTCGAAGGCGAACCGGGGGATCTTGACGACCACGTAGTCCAGCGTCGGCTCGAAGGCCGCCGGGGTCTTCAGCGTGATGTCGTTGGGGATCTCGTCCAGCGTGTAGCCGATGGCGAGCTTGGCCGCGATCTTGGCGATCGGGAAGCCGGTGGCCTTCGACGCGAGTGCCGACGAGCGGGACACCCGCGGGTTCATCTCGATCACGACGATCCGGCCGTCGGCCGGGTTCACCGCGAACTGGATGTTGCAGCCGCCGGTGTCGACACCGACCTCACGCAGGACCGCGATGCCGAGGTCGCGCAGGCGCTGGTACTCCCGGTCGGTGAGGGTCATGGCCGGGGCGACGGTGACGCTGTCGCCGGTGTGCACGCCCATCGGGTCGACGTTCTCGATCGAGCAGACCACCACCACGTTGTCGTGGCGGTCGCGCATCAACTCGAGCTCGTACTCCTTCCAGCCGAGCACGCTCTCCTCGATGAGGACCTCGTGCACCGGGCTGGCCGCCAGGCCCGCGCCGGCGATGCGCTCCAGGTCCTCCGAGGTGTGCGCCATGCCCGAGCCGAGACCGCCCATCGTGAACGACGGCCGGATCACCACCGGCAGGCCCAGCTCGGCGACGGTCTCCCGGACCTCGTCCATCGAGTGGCAGACCCGCGACCGGGGCACCAGGGCGGCCGGATCCGCCAGGCCGAGGCGGACACCGGCCTTGGCGACGATGTCCTTGAACAACTGCCGGTCCTCGCCGCGGTTGATCGCCTCGATGTTGGCGCCGATCAGCTCCACGCCGTACTTCTCCAGCACGCCGGCCTCGTGCAGGGCGACCGCCGTGTTCAGCGCGGTCTGCCCGCCCAGGGTCGGCAGGATCGCGTCCGGCCGCTCCTTGGCGATGACCAGCTCGACGAACTCGGGGGTGATCGGCTCGACGTACGTGGCGTCGGCGAACTCCGGGTCCGTCATGATCGTGGCCGGGTTGGAGTTGACCAGGCTGACCCGGATCCCCTCGCTGCGCAGGACCCGGCAGGCCTGGGTACCGGAGTAGTCGAACTCGCACGCCTGCCCGATCACGATCGGCCCGGAGCCGATCACCAGGATGTGCTTCAGATCGGTCCGCTTAGGCATTCTTGCCGCCTTCACTGTGATTCACGTCGAGGCCCCGGCCCTCGATCAGCTCGGCGAAACGGTCGAAGAGGTAGTCCGCGTCGTGCGGACCGGCCGCCGCCTCCGGGTGGTACTGGACGGTGAACGCGGGCACGTCCTTCGCCCGCAGCCCCTCGACCACGTTGTCGTTGAGGCAGACGTGCGACACCTGGACGCCGCCGAACTCGGTCTCGATCACCTGGTCCGGAACGACCGCCCCGGCCCGCGCGCCCGGCACCTCGACCGCGAAGCCGTGGTTGTGGCTGGTCACCTCGACCTTGCCGGTGGCCCGGTCGAGCACCGGCTGGTTGATGCCGCGGTGGCCGTAGCCCAGCTTGTAGGTGCCGAAGCCGAGCGCCCGGCCGAGGATCTGGCTGCCGAAGCAGATGCCGAACAGCGGGATCCGCCGGCTCAGCACCTCGCGCGCCAGGCCGACCGGCCCGTCGGCGGTGGCCGGGTCGCCCGGCCCGGGTGAGAAGAAGACCGCGTCGGCGCCGGTCGCGAGCAGGTCGTCGATGGTCGACGACGCGGGCAGCACGTGGGTGGTGACCCCCCGGGCGGCCAGCCGGCGCGGCACGTTGCGCTTGATGCCCAGGTCCAGGGCGGCGACCGTGAACCGGTGCTCGCCCTCGGCCTTCACCACGTACGGCTGGGCGGTGGTCACCTCGGCGGAGAGGTCCGCGCCGACCATCTCCGGCGCCTGCCGGACCCGCGCCAGCAGGGCACGCGGGTCCTCCTCGACGCTGGAGATGCCGACCCGCATGGCGCCCCGCTCGCGCAGGTGCCGGGTGAGGGCCCGGGTGTCCACGCCGCTGATGCCGACCACGCCCTCGGCGGCGAGCCGGTCCTCCAGCCCGCCGGTGGCCCGCCAGTTCGAGCCGATGCGGGCCGGGTCGCGCACCACGTACCCGGCCACCCAGATGCGGGCGGACTCGTCGTCCTCACCGTTCACGCCGGTGTTGCCGATGTGCGGGGCGGTCTGCACCACCACCTGCCGGTGGTAGGACGGGTCGGTCAGGGTCTCCTGGTAGCCGGTCATGCCGGTGTTGAAGACCGCCTCGCCGAAGGTCTCCCCGACGCTGCCGTACGCCTCGCCATGGAAGGTCCGGCCGTCCTCCAGCACCAGAATCGCTGGACGCCTCTTCACTTGGTTGCCTTTCCGTCGAGCACCGTCGGCTCACCGCGCAGGAAGGTCGCCACGATGCGACCCGGCAGCGTCATGCCGGCGTACGGGGTGTTGCGGCTGCGGCTGGCCAGCTCCGCGGGATCGACCGCCCGGCGGGCGGCCGGGTCGACCAGGGTCAGGTTGGCCGGGGCGCCCGGCGCCGGGTCGACGCCGTGCCCGTCCAGCCCGGCGATCCGGGCCGGGGTGCGGGACATCCGCTCGGCGATCAGGTCCCAGCGCGGGCCGAGCACGTCGAGCGCGATCGACAGCGCCGTCTCCAGCCCGAGCATGCCGGGCCGGGCGTACGCCCACTCGCACTCCTTGTCCTCCACCGCGTGCGGCGCGTGGTCGGTGGCGATGATGTCGATCACGCCGTCGGCCAGCGCGGCGCGCAGCGCGGCCACGTCCGCGTCGGTGCGCAGCGGCGGGTTGACCTTGTAGACCGGGTCGTACGTCTCGGCGCGGACGTCGGTCAGCAGCAGGTGGTGGGGGGTCACCTCGGCGGTGACCCGGACCCCGCGGGCCTTGGCCTGCCGCAGCACCTCGACGCTGCCGGCGGTGGAGACGTGACACACGTGCAGGCGGCTGCCGACGTGCTCGGCGAGCAGCACGTCGCGCGCGATGATCGCCTCCTCGGCGACCGCCGGCCAGCCGGTCAGGCCGAGCCGGGTCGACACCTCGCCCTCGTGCATCTGCGCGCCCTCGGTGAGCCGGGGCTCCTCGGCGTGCTGGGCGATGACCCCGTCGAACGCCTTCACGTACTCCAGCGCCCGGCGCATCAGCCGCGGGTCGGCGACGCAGTGCCCGTCGTCGGAGAAGATCCGCACCCGCGCGGCGGAGTCGGCCATCGCGCCCAGCTCGGCGAGGTGCTGGCCGGCCAGGCCGACGGTCACCGCGCCGATCGGCTGCACGTCCACCAGACCGGCCTCGCGGCCCAGCCGCCAGACCTGCTCGACCACGCCGGCGGTGTCGGCCACCGGGGAGGTGTTCGCCATCGCGCAGACCGCCGTGTAGCCGCCGAGCGCCGCCGCCCGGGACCCGGACTCGACCGTCTCGGCGTCCTCCCGGCCCGGCTCGCGCAGGTGGGTGTGCAGGTCGACCAGGCCGGGCAGGGCGACCAGCCCGGCGGCGTCGACCACGGTGGCGCCCGGGGCGGCCAGGTCGGCGCCGACCTCGGCCACCACGCCGTCGCGGATCAGCAGGTCGGTCGGCGCGGCGCCGAGCACGCTGACGCCCTTCACCAGGTACGCGGTCATGCGTTGTTCCCCCCGAGCAGCAGGTAGAGGACGGCCATCCGGACGGAGACCCCGTTGGCGACCTGTTCGACGATGGTGGAGCGGGGCGAGTCGGCCACCTCGGGCGTGATCTCCATGCCCCGGTTCATCGGACCGGGGTGCATGACGATCGCGTGCTCCGGCAGCCGACGCATCCGCGGCCCGTCCAGACCGTAGCGGCGGGCGTACTCGCGGGCGGACGGAAAGTAGGAGTCGTTCATCCGCTCGCGCTGCACCCGCAGCATCATCACCACGTCCGAGGCGGGCAGCACCGCGTCGAGGTCGTAGCTGACGTCGGTGCCCGGCGCGAGTGCCTGGGCGATGTCGAGCGGGATGAGCGTGGGCGGCCCGACCAGGGTGACCTTGGCGCCGAGGGTGGAGAGCAGCAGCACGTTGGAGCGGGCCACCCGGCTGTGCAGCACGTCGCCGACGACCGCCACGGAGAGGCCGGCCAGCCGGCCCAGGCGCGACCGCATGGTGTACGCGTCGAGCAGCGCCTGGGTGGGGTGCTCGTGGGTGCCGTCGCCGGCGTTGACCACCGACCCGTCCACCCACTCGGCCAGCCGGTGCGCGGCGCCGGAGGCGGGGTGACGGACCACCACCGCGTCGGCGCCCATCGCCTGGAGGGTCAGCGCGGTGTCCTTCAGGCTCTCGCCCTTGGTGACGCTGGAGCCCTTCGCCGAGAAGTTGATCACATCGGCGCTCAGCCGCTTCGCGGCCGCCTCGAAGGAGATCCGGGTGCGCGTGGAGTCCTCGTAGAAGAGGTTCACCACGGTCCGGCCCCGCAGGGCGGGCAGCTTCTTGACCTCACGGCCGGCGACCGTGGCCATCTCGGCAGCGGTGTCGAGGATCCGGGTGGCGGTGGCCGCGTCCAGGTCGCCACCGGAGAGCAGGTGCCTGATCACGAGATGTCGCCTCCGTACAGCTTGACCTCGTCCGCGCCGTCGACCTCGGCGAGCGTCACCCGGACGCTCTCGGTCCGGGCGGTCGGGATGTTCTTGCCCACGTAGTCGGCGCGGATCGGCAGCTCGCGGTGGCCCCGGTCGACCAGGACGGCGAGCTGCACCGAGGCCGGCCGGCCGACGTCGCTGAGCGCGTCCAGCGCCGCCCGGACGGTACGGCCGGAGAAGAGCACGTCGTCGACGAGGACGACCCGCTTGCCGTCGATCCCACTGGCGGGCAGCTGGGTCGGCCCGACCGCGCGGGTGGCGTGCCGGCGCAGGTCGTCGCGGTAGAGAGTGATGTCGAGCACACCGACCGGGACGGTGACGTCCTCGAAGGTGCTGATCCGGGCGGCGAGCCGCCGGGCGAGCGGCACACCCCGGGTGGGGATGCCGAGCAGGACCGTGTCGGCGGCGCCCTGCGTCTTCTCGAGGATCTGGTGGGCGATGCGGTCGACCACGCGGTGCACGTCGGCAGCGGCGAGGATCACCTTCACCGAGGGTTGCCGCGTGGGCGGCGACTGGGCAGCCGGTGGGTAGGCCACGGCGGACCTCCTTCCCCGCCTCACGGGACGGGTCGTTAAAGGATGTCGGACACCTTCGGCCGGCGGCGCAACCGCCAGGGCCGGGGCTTCTCGCCACGTTACCAGTGGTCACCGGGCCGGCCGCGCGGCACCCACTGACCATCGGATCAGCTCGCCGAAATGGGGATAACTCCCCCGCTGCTCCCCAACGGGAGGGTCACGACCACTTGACCGCGTGTCGCAATCCCCGTACCGTCACGCTCCGTAGCGAATCGCTGGGAGAACCCCCGCAGCACTGGGAGTGTCCGAATGCCCTCTGAATACGCCAAGTCGCTGGGCGCCCGCCTGCGCTCCATCCGCCAGCAGCAGGGTCTCTCCCTGCAGGGTGTGGAGGAGAAGTCGAACGGGCGGTGGAAGGCCGTGGTGGTCGGCTCGTACGAGCGTGGCGACCGCGCCGTCACCGTGTCCCGCCTGGCCGAGCTGGCCGACTTCTACCGCGTTCCCGTCTCGGAGCTGCTCCCCGACGGCAGCGGGGTGCGCCACGAGCCCACCAGCAAGATCGTCCTGGACCTGGAGCGGCTCTACGACGAGGCCTCCGAGGACCTCGCGTACGTCGCCCGCTACGCCCGCGCCATCCAGCAGCAGCGCGGCGACTACAACGGCCGGGTGCTCTCGATCCGGGCCGACGACCTGCGCGCCCTGGCGATCGTCTACGACGCCTCGCCGTCGGGCCTGATCGAGCGGCTCACCGAGCACGGCGTGCTGGTGGCCGACCCCCGGGCGTTCTTCGCGTCCTGAGCTGTCGTTCCACCCGAAAGGGCCCGTGCCGTCCGGCACGGGCCCTTTTCGATGGTGCGGACGCTCAGCGGGTCGCGTACTCGGCGATGCGGCCGAGCACCCCGTTGAGGAAGCGCGGCGAGTCGTCGGTCGACATCTGCCGGGCCAGCTCCACCGCCTCGCTGATCGCCACCGCGTCGTCGATCTCGTCGACGTAGAGCAGCTCGTAGACCGCGATCCGGGCCAGGTTGCGGTCGACGACGGGCATCCGGTCCAGCGTCCAGCCCTCGGTGTAGCTGGCGATCAGCTCGTCGATCCGGTCCAGGTGCGCGGCGACCCCCTCGACCAGGCCGACCGCGTAGCCCAGGTGTTCCGGGTGCGGCCGCTCGATCCGCTGCAGGTAGCCGGCCAGCACCTCCACCGGCGGCCGGTCGCGGAGATCGGCCTCGAAGAGCACGTCCAGCGCCCGCTTGCGCGCCTTGCGGCGCGCCGGCATCTGCTGCTTGGGACCCTCAGCCATCAGGAGCGGCCGAGGTAACGGCCGTCGCGGGTGTCGACCTTGATCTTCTCGCCGGTGGTGATGAAGAGCGGCACCTGCACGGTCGCGCCGGTCTCGACGGTGGCCGGCTTGTTGCCGCCGGTCGACCGGTCGCCCTGCAGGCCCGGCTCGGTGTAGGTGACCTCGAGCACGACGCTGGTCGGCAGCTCGATGTAGAGCGGCACACCCTCGTGGGTGGCGACGGTCGCCTCCGCCTCGGGCAGCAGGTAGTTGGCCGCCTCGCCGACGGTGCCGCCGGGCACGGTGATCTGGTCGAAGGTCTCCAGATCCATGAAGACGAAGTCCTCGCCGTCGGCGTAGAGGTACTGCATCGTGCGCTTGTCGACGGTGGCGGTCTCGACCTTGGTGCCCGCGTTGAAGGTCTTGTCGACCACCTTGCCGGAGAGCACGTTCTTCAGCGTGGTACGCACGAACGCACCACCCTTACCGGGCTTGACGTGCTGGAACTCGACGACGGCCCAGAGCTCCCCGTCGAGGTTGAGTACCAGGCCGTTCTTCAGGTCGTTGGTGGTGGCCATTTCCTGCCTTGATCATCAATTGGCGGACAGACTGGCCAAGTCTACTAGCTGCGCCAAGTCGCGCCGTCGGGCGCTGTCCGCCCCCCGGTCGGCCCGGTCAGGCGGGGCGGGCGGCGAGGTGGTGCAGGGCCAGCCGGTAGCCGTCCACCCCGAGGCCGCAGATCACCCCGGTGGCGACCGCGGACACCACCGAGTGGTGCCGGAACTCCTCCCGAGCGTGGATGTTGGAGATGTGCACCTCGACCAGCGGGCCGCGCAGCAGGGCGCAGGCGTCCCGCACCGCGTACGAGTAGTGCGACCAGGCGGCCGGGTTGAGCACCACCGCCGCGCCCTCGTCGGCGGCGGCGTGCAGCCAGCCGATCAACTCGTGCTCGGCGTCGGTCTGCCGCACCGTCACGTCCAGCCCCAGCGCCCGGCCGGTCGACTCGCAGAGCGCCACCAGGTCCGCGTACGTCGTCGCGCCGTAGACCTCGGGCTGGCGGGTGCCCAGCCGGCCGAGGTTCGGCCCGTTCAGCACGTACACCTTCACGGCTGGGCCACCTCGTCGTACGCGGCGCGCAGCAGCGCGTCGTCCGGGCCCTCCAGGATCGCGGGGCGGGCCAGCCCGTCCAGGACCACGAAGCGCAGCCGGTCACCCCGGGCCTTCTTGTCCACCCGCATCGCAGCCAGCAGCCGCGGCCACGCGTCGGCCCGGTAGGCGGTGGGCAGGCCGAGCGCGGCGACCGTGGTGCGGTGCCGCTCGGCGGTCGGGGCGTCCAGCCGGCCGGCGAGCCGGGCCAGCGCGCCCGCGTAGACCAGACCGACGGCCACCGCGTGCCCGTGCCGCCAGCGGTAGCCCTCCACCTTCTCGATCGCGTGGGCGAGGGTGTGGCCGTAGTTGAGCACCTCCCGGACGCCGGACTCACGCAGGTCACCGGAGACCACGTCGGCCTTGACCCGGATCGCCCGCTCGATCAGCTCCCGAGCGACCGGCCCGGCCGGGTCGGTCGCCGCCACCGGGTCGGCCTCGACCAGGTCGAGGATCACCGGGTCGGCGATGAAACCGCACTTGACCACCTCGGCCAGGCCGGCGGCCAGGTCGCTCGGCGGCAGGCTGTCCAGGGTGGCGAGGTCGGCGAGCACCCCGACCGGCGGGTGGAAGGCGCCGACCAGGTTCTTGCCCGCGTCGGTGTTGATCCCCGTCTTGCCGCCCACGGCGGCGTCGACCATGCCGAGCAGGGAGGTGGCCACCGGCACCCAGCGCACGCCGCGCAGCCAGCAGGCGGCCACGAAACCGGCCAGGTCGGTCACCGCGCCGCCGCCCACCCCGACGACCGCGTCGCTGCGGGTGAACCCGGCCGCGCCGAGCCGGTCCCAGCAGGCGGCGGCGACGTCGATCTGCTTGCCCGCCTCGGCGTCCGGCACCTCGATCGTCAACGGGACGACGCCCGCCGCGCTCAGCCGCTCGCCGAGCGCGTCGGCCAGGGCCTTCAGCGGAGCGGCGTGCAGCAACGCCACCCGCGTCGCCCCGGGCAGCAGGCCGGGGAGGGTGTCGAGCAGGTCACGTCCCACCAGCACGTCGTACGGCCGCTCGCCGCCGACCGGGATCCGGGTCACGTCGTCCATCGCGGGCAGCCTAATCCAGTCGGGAGTCGTCAACGCCGCAGCAGGGCGGCGATCTCCGCGGCGATCTCCTCCGGGGACCGCCCGTCGGTGGCCACGGTCGCCGTGGCCACCTCCGCGTAGAGCGGGCGACGCTGGTCCATCAGGTGCTTGAGCGTGGCCCGCGGGTTGATCGCCAGCAGGGGTCGCCCGGCGCCCAGGCCGACCCGCTTCACCGCGTCGGACAGCTCCACCGACAGGTGCACCACCGTGTGTCCCACCAGCCCGGCGCGGGTCTCGTCGGCGAGGACGGCGCCGCCGCCGAGGGCGAGCACCCCGTCGCAGGAGGCGAGCGCCGCGGCCACCGCGGCCCGTTCCAGCGTACGGAAGTGCGCCTCGCCCTCGTCGACGAAGATCTCCGGGATCGGTTTGCCGGCCAGCGTCTCGATGTCCAGGTCGGTGTCGCGGAACTCCACCCCGAGCGCGTCCGCGAGCGCCCGGCCGACGGTGGTCTTGCCGGAGCCGGGTGCACCGACCAGCACGCAGACCGGCCGGGTCACCGGATCACCAGCGAGTCCAGGTAGCCGGCGAGATTGCGGCGGATCTCGGCCACCGAGTCGCCGCCGAACTTCTCGACCGTCGCCTCGGCGAGCACCAGGGCGACCATCGCCTCGGCCACCACCGCCGCCGCGGGCACCGCACACACGTCCGACCGCTGGTTGATCGCGGTGGCCGGCTCGCCGGTCGTCACGTCCACGGTCGCCAGGGCGCGGTTGAGCGACGAGATCGGCTTCATCGCGGCCTTCACCCGCAGCGGTTCGCCGGTGGTGATGCCGCCCTCCAGGCCACCGGCCCGGTCGGTGATCCGCCGCACGCCGGTGGCCGTGGGCACGATCTCGTCGTGCGCCTCGGAACCCCGGGAGCGGGCCTGCTGCCAGCCGTCGCCGATCTCCACACCCTTGATGGCCTGGATCGACATCAGCGCGGCGGCCAGCCGGGCGTCGAGCTTCCGGTCCCACTGCACGTGGCTGCCCAGACCCGGCGGCACCCCGTACGCCAGCACCTCGACCACGCCACCGAGCGTGTCGGCGGCCTTCTTCGCGGCGTCGACCTCGGCGACCATCCGGGCGCTGGCCTCCGGGTCGAGGCAGCGCAGCGGGTCGGCGTCGATGCGGTCGGCGTCCTCCGGGCGCGGGCGCAGGCCGGGCTTCGCGGCGACCGAGCCCAGCTCCACGACGTGCGAGACGATCTCGATGCCGAGGGTCTGCTTCACCAGGGCCTTGGCGACGGCGCCGACCGCGACCCGGGCGGCGGTCTCCCGGGCGCTCGCCCGCTCCAGGATCGGCCGGGCGTCGGTGTGGCCGTACTTCTGCATGCCCGCGAGGTCCGCGTGCCCCGGGCGGGGGCGGGTGAGCGGGGCGTTGCGGGCCTGCCCGGCGAGCTCCTCCGCGTCGACCGGGTCGGCCGCCATCACCGTGCGCCACTTCGGCCACTCGGAGTTGCCCACCCGCACGGCGAAGGGGCTGCCGATGGTGACGCCGTGCCGCAGGCCGCCGATGATCTCGACCTCGTCCTGCTCGAACGACATCCGCGCGCCCCGACCGTAGCCCAACCGGCGGCGGGCCAGCTCGGCGGCGATCTCGCCGGTGGTCACCTCGACCCCGGCGGGCACCCCCTCCAGCAGCGCGACGAGGGCGGGTCCGTGGGATTCACCTGCAGTCAGCCAGCGCAACACAGCGGCCAGTCTGTCACGCCGGGTGGTCGATCCGGTGCGGTGCCCGCCCCGTCCCGCCCTGCGGACGGAGGCGCCCGGCCCGCGAACGCCCCGCCCCCGCCGACCTGCCCCTCCATCGACGGCGACAGCCCCGCCACGCGTGCCGGGACGGCGCGTGCGGAGGCGCGTGCCCGGGACGACGTCCCCGCCCGGCCATGATCCACTCGGGATCAGTGCTGTCGGGGTGTCCGGCCGCCACGAACACCCCGACTTCAGGGAAGCGGAGTCGATCATCTCGGCACCGCGACAGCGCCGGCCCTCGCGTGGTCACCGCCGGCATCGGCGGCCGCCCTCTTCGCAGCGGCGCGCCCCGCGACGGCACCGACCCCCGTCGGCCGGATGCCGCCCTGTCCCCGGCGCATGATCACCCTGCGCCCGGCCTTCCGGCCGCCGTATTCGCGGTGGGCGTCATGACTCAGCGGCATATTTATGCCTCTGAGTCATGACGCCCACGAGCACATCGACCGGCGCGGGGCCCGCGACGACCGGTAGAAGGCCCGGGAGAACCGGTGCGGAGCCGGGACGACCGGTCCGAGCCGAGACGCGAGCGGGCGGGCAGGCGGGCAGGCGGGCGGGCGGGCGGGGTCAGACTCCTCGGCCGCGCCGGTGCAGGGCGCGCAGCACCGCGTCGGGGCGGACCATTCGGCCGGCCACCGCCAGCGCCAGGTAGGCCCGCGGTTCACGTGGGTTGCGACGCAGCGTCTGCCGGGCCCAGCGCACCGCGTCCCGACGCTGCCCGGCGGCGGCGCGGGCGAAGGCGATCTGCCCGGTGACCCGCGCCCGGCCGGCCGGTTGGGCGGCGAACTCGGGATAGCGGTCGAGCAGCCACTGGAGGGCGGCGGCGATGGTGTCCCAGCGCTGGGCGAAGTACGACCGGGGATGCCAACGCACCAGCACGTACGGGATGGGCAGGTTGACCAGCGGCGCGTCGCGGGCGGCGCGGAGCAGGAACTCGTAGTCCTCCGCGTAGCTGCCCGGGATGTCCTCGTCGACCAGCCCGAACCCGTCGCGCAGCGCCGCGGCGCGCATCAGGAACGTCGACGGGTGCAGCTCGGTCAACCGGTCCCGGAGCAGGTCGGCCAGCGTCACCCGGTCGAGGTCGAGCACCCGGTCGACGTGCCGCCCGTCGTAGTTCACCCGGATGCCACAGCTCACGAAGTGGGCGTGCGGGGCGGCGGCGAGGGCGGCGACCTGGGCGGCCAGCTTGCCCGGCAGCCACTCGTCGTCGTCGTCGCAGAACGCGACCAGCTCGCCGTCGACCGCGAGGGCACCCGTGTTGCGCGCCCCCGCCAACCCGGGGGTGCGATCGTTGCGGACCACCCGAACCCGACGGCCGGGCCGGGACAGCTCGGCGAGCGACGGATCCGGCTCGGAACGGTCGTGGACCACCACGACCTCGATCGCGCCGGGGTGCTCCTGGTCGAGGATCGCGCGTACGGCGGCGCGGAGCAGCTGCGGCCGGTCCCGGGTGGGCACCACCACGCCGACGCTCGGCGCGGCGATCATCGGCCCCGCCCCGCGCCGTGATCCCGCCCCGCGCCGTCGCCCGGCTTCGGCCAGGGCCGCCACCAGGGTCGTCGGCAGGACGCGGCGGCGACCAGGTCGTCCACGATCCGCCCGACCCGGGCCACCGCCGCCCGTTGCGCGGCCCGCGCCCCCGGGTCGGCCGCCACCGCGTACCGCGTCGGGTCGGCCAGCCCGGCGGCCAGCGCGTCACGCAGCGCCTCCCGCGACTCGCAGAGGGCCACCAGGCCGGCGGCGCCGAGGCGTCGGGCGAAGAGCTGCTGGTGGTCGTCGACGTGCTCGCCCCGGGCCGGGTCCCGGGGCACGACGATCGGCAGGCGCCCGTGCCGGCGGGCCTCCAGGATGGTCGCCGGCCCGCCGTGGCAGACCACGAGGTCGGCGTCGGCCAGCGCGGCCTGCAACGCGTCGTGGGGGAGGAACGGCACCGCACCGGGCAGCGCCGGTGATCGCGTGTGCCCGTGCTGGACGGTGAGACGGAGGTCGGCGGCGGCGTCGCCGTGCCACTCCTCCACCCACCTGACCAGCCGCTCGAACGGGTGCGTGTCGGTGCCGACGGCGAGCAGGAGCGCCAGGCAGCCGGCGCCGACGCCGTCACGTTGCCGCGGCACCCGCCCCGGTTCGCCGAGGTCGGAGCGCACCGCCGGCCCGGTCACCACGACCCGCTGGTCGACCGGCGCCCCGCCGGTCGGGTCCCCGGTCACAGCAGCGTCCCCACGACGGTCGCCTCCGGGTACTGCCGGCGCTGCTCGTCCCACTGCACGAGCATCACCGAGAGGAACGGCCGGCAGAGCCGAGCGGTGAGCGTCGGGGTGTCGATGCGGTCGTACACCTCGATGTAGACGGTGGGGATGCGCCGCAGCCGGGCCAGCACCACGAACGGCACGGCGACCCCGGCGCCGGTGGTGACCACCGCGGCGATCCGCCGACGGCGCAGCACACGCCAGGCGAGCCGGGTGTTGCGCAGCAGGTTCGGCAGGTTGCGGGTGGTCGGGTGGTGGGCCGGCACCACCTGCTCGTCGGCGAGCAGCGACACCGCCTCCGGGGTGTCGAAGGTGACCCAGCAGCGCGGCCACCGCTCGAACCACGGCCGCAGGGCCAGCAGTTGGGCGAGGTGACCGCCGCTCGACCCGACCAGCAGCAGGGTCGCGGGACCCGCGTCCTCGTTGTTCCTGTCCACGCGACTCCCCACACGCTCGCTTGGATTCCGGTCGACGCCTGGCGGTAGCCCTCGGGCCGACCGGCCGGCGGATGGTGACGACCGGTGGGGTCAGCCGATGTCGCGCGCCCGCGAACGGCGCGATCGACCGGAGGCCACCCCTCGACCACCGTCACGAGTGGCAATTCTTCCGTCACTCTCCGGCACGGGTCAACGCTCATCGGCGTGGCGATAAGTCCGGATCCCGGCTGAACGCGCCGCTGTGACCTGCAACAACGCCGGATGAAGGGCGGTGTTCCAGCCCGCCCCCGCGTCCGCCAGCCGCCAGGTCCGCAGCCACAGCTCCAGCAGGTACGCGTCGGCCACCAGCCGCCGCTGCGCCGGCGCGAGGCCGAGCCGGTCGCCGTACCGGTCGAGTTCGGTGTCGACCGCGCGTGCCGCCACGTCCGCCGGCCGCCCGCCCAGCACCAGGGCCCGCTGGAAGGCGTCGTGTGCCAGGTCGAAGCCGAGCGGCACGTCGGCTCCACTGTGCTCCCAGTCCCAGGCGACCAGCCGGTCGGCATGCCGCCCCAGGTTCCACGGCACCCAGTCGCCGTGCCAGTGTCCGAATTCGACACACGTTTCGCCGTGCCGCCGCTCCAGGTCCGCGACGGCCGCGAGCGCGGCGCGCCCGGACGGGTCGGCCGTCGCGGCCCGCGTCGCCTCGGCGACCAGGCGGGACAGGAAGGGCGACCCGGTGAGCGGCCGGCGCTCCCCCGCCGGGCGACCTCGCCGGGCGACCGCGAGCAGCGCGTCGACCGCGGGCGGCTCGGTGACCGGCATGCCGCGTACGCGCGGTGGCAGGGGCTCGACCACCGCCACCACCTGCCCCGCCCAGGTGATCTCGGTGAGCAGGCGGGGCGTCAGCGGGTGCCCGGGCACCACGCTCGTCGCGGCGAGGGCACGCAGCGCCGCCGCCTCGGCGGTCACCAGGGCACGCGTCGCGCCATTCCAGCCGATCTTCGCGTAGCCGCGAGGCCGGGCGTCCGCGTCGAAGAGTTGGAGGGTGGGCTTGTGGTTCGGGTCCGGTGGTCGTACCCCGCAGGCGGCGTGCAGCGACGCGCCGCCGAGCTCCACCGCGAGCCGCTCGGCCAGCAGCGCGTCACCGGGGCTGACGCCGGCGGGCAGGGCCACGGTGAGGGTGGGGAAGGCCGGGCCGGCCACGCCGAGGCGGGACAGCCCACCGAGGGCCGCCCGGGCCGCGCGCACCGCCGGCGGGCGCAGCGCGTTGTACGCCAGCAACGCCGCCGCCGTGACCCGCGGCGCGCCGAGCGGCAGCAGGAACCGGGCCCGCGACAGCGACGGCACCACCGCGTACCGGGCGACGGCGCGGTGCCCGACCGGTGGGGCGCCGCCCACGGTCAGGGTGACCCGGTCGTCGCCGAAGAGGGCGCGGCTCACCCAGCCGAGCCCGTCGGCGCGGGACCGTGGGTCGGTCGACGGCACGTCCCGCCGGCTCACGTCGGCAGCGTCCCGCCTGCGGCCGGCGGACGGCCCGCGCCCGACCTCCTCGGTCACCGCGCCCGGTCCGGCCAGTCGAGGTCCAGCCCGAGCCGCCGCCGGAGGGCGTCGTTGTGGGGCCGGTAGTACGCGGTCAGCTCGGCGCGCAGCGCCGAGCCGAGCGGCGCCGATCGACGCTCGTTGTAGACCTGGAAGTCGGGCAGGTCGTACGGGGGCAGCCCGAGGAAGTCCAGCGTGCGGCGGTAGGTGGCACGAGCGTCGCGGTAGAGGTCCTCGCTGGCCAGGACGAGCAGCCGCTGCCGGTCGAAGGCGTCCAGCCACGGCTCCAGGTGCTCCAGGTAGCGCCCCCGGGCCCGGTAGCTGTACCAGTCGTGGCGGTGGCTGTGGTAGCCCGGTTCGGCGATCAGCCGCTCCCGTTCCCCCGCCGTACGCGCCTGCTCCGCGGCCAGTGCCTCGGCGAAGCCCAGCGGCTCGACGCCGTGCGTCCGCCGCTCCTTCCAGTGCGAGTACGCCCGCTCGACCGGGTCGCGCAGCAGCACGATCAGCCGTACCGAGGGCATCAGCGCGGCGACCCGCCCGGCGGCGAGCGGGTGGAACATGTACAGCGGGGCGGCCTCGCCCACCCGCACCGGCCCGCCGTACCGGCTCTCCAGCAGACCCCGCTGGCGGTCGGTCGGGAAGTGCGAGCGGTACCACGCCTCGCCCCGGAACCAGTTCTCCTCGAAGTAATGCGTCGCCTTCGTGTTCCAGGCGGGGAAGAGGCGCGGCACCAGCGGGTGCTGGATCAGGTAGTTCCACAGCGAGGTGGTGCCGCCCCGCTTGGTGCCGATGATGAGGAAGTCCGGCAGCGGTCGCCGGTCGCTGGTCCGCACCCCGTAGTCGACCAGGGACTCCTTCACGCGCCTGGTCACCTGGGTCGGCACGAGCTGCTTCACCCGGTCCCGCATGGACGACACCGCGGACGTCACCTGCCCCTCGTCGGCGCGGGCATGCCGGGCGGTGGTGCCGCCTCCGGCCCGCGCAGCTGCCTCACCGTCGCCCGGACGCGCCGCCGCACCCCGGGCATCGTCGCCGGGCCGACCCCCCCGACGGCCAGCACGCCCAGCGTCAGCACCAGCCCGGGGATCCCGCGTCCCGCGACGGACGCGCCGGCCAGCGCCGCGCAGCCGACCACGCCGACGGTCGCCAGGGCGGCGCGCCCCAGCGCCCGGTCGACCAGGGGCTGTCCGATCACGGCCCGGGCGCAGCCGGCGGCGGTCAGGTTCTCGGTGACGATGCCGGCCGCCCAGGCCAGGGCCGCACCGGTCGCGCCGTGTCCCGGGATCAGGAGCAGGCCCAGGGTGACCGTGACCAGCAGGCCGGCCAGTGTGGCGGCCAGGTGCAGCCCGCTGCGGCCGCCCATCAGCAGCAGGCTCTGGACGTTGCCCACCCCGGTGTTGACCAGCATGGCCAGGGCGAGCACGGCCAGCGCCGGCGCGCCGGCGCCGAACTCCGGGCCGAAGAGCGCGAGGAACGCCGGCCCGAACGCGGCGAGCAGCAGGTAGACCGGCCAGGAGAGCACCAGCGACCAGGCGGTCAACTGCCGGTGCACCGCCGCGGCGGCGGCCCGCTCGCCGAGCCCGAGCAGCCGGGACAGCTGCGGCGACACGGCCACCCGCAGCCCCTGCATGGCCAACTGGCCGGCGAGGACGTACCGGCCGACCGCGCCGAGGACCCCCGCGTCGGCCTGCCCGGCCAGCACCGAGGTGAGCAGGACACCCACCCACATGCTGCCCGCGTCGATCGCGGCCGATGCGGCCCGGGGCAGCGCGAAGCGCCAGAACGTCGACCAGTCGGCCGGCGTGGGGCGTAGCCGGGCGCCGGCGGGCACGCCGAGCGGGCCGGCGACCAGCGCGAGGCAGACCAGCAGGGCCAGCGCCGCGGGGACCAGCCAACCGGTCATGCCGGCCAGCAGCCCGCCGCCGGTCAGCGCCGCCGCCCCGACGAGCGCCGGCCGGGCGACCGGCAGCAGGACGAACTGCACCCCGACGTACGCGCGCATCGGCCGCACGCAGCGCACCGCGGCGAGCAGCAGCGTCATCCCCACCACGATCGGAACCACCGCGAAGGTGACCGCCAGCAGGGGCGGGCCCTCGGCGCCGGAGCCGTCCAGCAGCCGGGGGGCGAGCGAGTCGGCGGCCAGCACCCCGGCGACGGCGACCAGCACCGCGACGAGCAGCGGGGGGAGCAGCGCCACCGGCAGCACCCGGGCGGCGTCGCCGGGTACGCCGAGCCGTCGTCGGGGCAGCGCCCACATGAGCCCGGTCTCCGCGCCGAGGGTGCAGACGCCGGTGGCCACGGTGACCACACCGACCGCGGCGAAGAAGGCCCCCGCGCCGGTCGGTCCGTAGCCACGGGTGATCACCACCGCGAGCAGGAAGCCGAACAGGCCGCTGGTGGCCGCGCCGAGCAGGCCGGCGATGCCGCTGCGGGCGCTGCGCCGGGTCTCGGCCGCACCGTCGACACCGGACCCGCCCGCCCCACCCGAGCCGCCGGCCGGCCGATGCACGGCGGCGGCGCCGGCGCCGCGGGGATGCGCGTCGGCGGCGGAGGCGGTCACGCGGGCACCGCCACGCGGGGCCGGGCCCGACCGGTCGACCCGGCGCGTGCCTCCCGCCCGGCCAGCACCATCGCGACGGCGACCGCGTACCAGGCGACCGCGATGTTCTGGTTGGCCATGCCGTAGAACGGGATCTGCGCGAGGCACACCACCGGCACCACCGCGAGCCACTGACCGGCGGCCGAGGTGGCCCGCGCACAGATCACCGCGGCGACGCCGAACCAGGCGAGGAAGCAGAGCAGCGCGGGCACGCCGTGGCTGAACAGCACCAGCCAGAGCTGGCCCTGGGTGCCGATCGGCGCCTCCGCGGAGACGGTGTCCACCTCGACCGGCGCGCCGTAGCCCAGCCACGGTGAGTCGCGCACCCGGTGCAGCACCTCCGTGTAGAGGGAGAGCCGGTCGGTGGTGCTGTCGCTGCGGCGTACCCGCTCGGTGATCAAGTCGGCGACCGGCACGATCCAGGCGGCCACGGCCGCCGCGATCACCACCCCGACGACCGACAGGGCCACCCGGGGGTTGCCCCGCAGCGCCGCCCGCAGGCCCAGCACCGCCAGGCCGACGCCGAGGCTGAGGAACATCGCCCGGTTCAGGGTGAGGAACGCCGGCGGGAGCGACAGCGGCACCGAGGCGAGCAGCAGCCAGCGCAGCGGCCCCCGTCGCCACAGCATGACGAAGCCGACCACGCACGGCAGCGTCATCGCGTACGCGCTGCCGTAGGCGTTCGTGTACGCGTACGGCGCCGCCGGCCGGTAGATCGGGTTCAGTGAGCGGGCACTGAACTCGCTGGTCGCCAGGTGCACCATGTCGTGGACGAACGGGACCTGGGCGAGCGGGTCCGGGAGCAGCGCCTCCACCGGCGTGGTCAACTCCAGCCTCGGTGCCAGCACCCCGAGCCAGCCCAGCACCACGAGGCCCAGCCAGAACGCGCACAGCGGCGCCAGCACGGCCACCGGGTCGGCGCGCTCCCGGGCGGCGGCGTGGGCGTACACCCCGACGATCAGGGCGGTGACGTAGAACGCGAGCCGCAGCGCGAAGGTGAGCACCGCGGTGCCCGACGGCAGCTGGGTGGCGCTCACCACGACCAGGGCGAGGAACAGCAGCCAGATCCCCGTCGCCGGGGGCAGCGGCACCCGGCCCCGGGTGAGCAGCAGGGCGAGCAGCAGCCCGCCGATCAGCGGCCAGCCCAGGTAGAAGACGCCGGCCAGCCACCAGAGGGGCACCAGGCCGAACATCACCGCCAGTGGCCAGATCGGCAGCAGCGGCGGCGCGGGCAGCGGTGCGGTCGGCCCCGCCGGCCGGGGCGCTTCCCCGGCCGGGTCGGTGCTGGCCGGTGCCCGCGTCACCGCCACGGTCAGACCCGGCCGCTGCGGGTGAGCACGAACCCGAGCGGGGTCACCCCGGCGGCCCGCAGCCGGTCCACGAGCCGGCGCAGGTCGTCCTGCCGGGTCCGGTCCCGCTCCACCACCACCACGGCGGTGCCCTGGCGGGCGACGGCGACGCCCCGTTCGTCCGCCTCGGCGGGCGGAGCGTTGTAGAGCACGAGCTCGTGGTCGGCGCCCTGCCGCCAGGTGCCGATGCGGATGTGACCCAGGCCCACCGCCACCTCGTCGGCGCCGGTCGGGCGGCCGTTGGCGCCGCCGTGGCCGTAGCGCGGCCGGGGCAGCGTGAGGGTGGCGTCCGCGTCGGTCGACGGGCGGGCGCCCGGCGGGTGCGGGGAGGGTCGCCGGGCCACCACCGACTGCACCGCGCTCCCCGCGGCCGGCGTCCCCGCGGGGCGCGGCTTCGGCACGATCCGCTGGGTCGGGTCGGCGCCGATGTCGAGGCGCACCCGGTCGACCAGCACGGTGTCGCGCAGCAGCTCCCCGCGACCGCTGTCGTCGGCCACGAAGACGTCGCGGCCCTCCGCGGCGAGGGCCACCGCGAGGCCGGCGGTGAGCGGGGTCGGGTCCTCCCGGGCGGTGACCAGGGACACCCGGGCCGGCTGGTGCACCCGCTCGGCGATCGCCATCGCCACGTAGCGCAGGTCGGCGTCGACGGCCCGCCGCCCGGCGCGCAGCCGCGACTGGCGCACGGTGCCGAGCAACGGCAGGCCGGTCAGCTCCCGGCCGTCGGCCACCGACCGGACCCGCCGGTCCACCGACTCGAGGAGGTACGCGAGCACCACCCCGGCGAGCAGGCCGCCGAGCAGGCCGGCGAGCAGGTGCAGGGGTCGGGTCCCGGCGGCGGAGACCAGGGCCCGCTCGGCGACCTGGGTGACCCAACCGGGGTTCACGTCGACGGCGGCGATCTCGGTGCGCGCGGCGTTGAGCTGGGTCAGTTGGCTGTTGATCCCGGCCAGCTCGGCCACGGCCGCGTCCGCTCCGGCGGTGCCCCGCACCGCGCCGACCCGCCGCTGCACCGCGCCCTGCTGGGCGATCACCTTCGCGATGCTCTCGTCGTAGGAGCGGAGCATCTCGGCGCGCTGCTGCTCGTACATGGTGCGACGCACGTCCAGGTAGGCCTCGGCGGCGAGGTTGACGCTGCGTACCGCCCGCTGCGGCCCGGGCGCCTGGTAGAGGAAGCGCAGGATCTGGCCGCCGGTGGGCACCTCGACCTCCAGCGCGTCCCGGACGTCGCGCGGGTCGTCCCCGACCGCGTCGGCGAGCCGCTGCACCACGGCGGTGCCGGTGGCGATGCCGCTCTCCACGTTCATGTTGACCGCGCGGTCCGCTCCCGCGCCGCTGGGGGTGAACGCGTCGGTGACGACCGGCCGGACGGCGACCACCGCGCTGGCGGTGACCGCCGGCGGCACCAGGAGCAGGTAACCGAGCGCGGCCAGCAGACCGGCCAGGGCGGCACCGGCGACCAGCCTCGACCGGTGCAGCGGCACGCGGAGCAGGTCGCTGAGCGTCAGCGTACGGATCGGCGGGCCGGCCGCCGCACGGCCGGGAGCCCACACAACGGGCACAGGATCAGTCATGGAACTTCTTCACCGTCTGTTGGGGATTGCCCGCGACCACGACCGCGGGTGGGACGTCCTCCCGGACCACCGTCGCCGCGCCGACCACCGAGTTCCGGCCGATCCGCACGCCCTTGAGGACCAGCGCGTGCGCGCCGATCCAGACGTTCTCCTCGACCACGATCGGCGCCCGGGTGAACCGGTTCGGCGGCTCGTGCCGCTGGGCCGGCGGCAGGTTGTGAAAGTCGCTGTCCAGGAGCTCACAGTTGGACAGCAGGCAGCGGTCGCCGACCGTCACCGACGTCCAACTGCCGATCCAGGTCGCGTTGAGCAGGCAGTCCGCCCCGACGCGCACCTCGCCCGACCCGGCGAAGCGGACCAGCTTGTTGAGCCGGGTGCGGTCGCCGATGTGCACCCGGACCCCACGGCGCAGCCGGATCCGGCCGCGGATCTCGACGTCGCGGCCCAGCGTCAGCCCCCGGTACCGCAGCCGGTACCAGGCGCGTTTGGCCGCGAAGACCATCCGCACCGCTCGCCGGCCGCGTACGCCACCCGCGGTCACTGCACCGAGAAGAAGATCGACGGTGTGGCCCAACTGAGCCCCGCCGCCGGGTTGACCGGGGTGCTCGCCGCGCCGTTCACCGCCGGGGTGGCGGTCGGGTCGAACGGGACGGTACGCAGCGCGCCGTCCGTCGCGCCGTGGACGATCCGGCCGCCGACCCAGGCCATCCCGCGCACGTTCGACCAGGTAACGCCCGTGGTGGGCAGGGTGAACTCGGTGGCGCCGAGATAGTTGCCGTCGGTTTCGAAGTAGCGGTAGTAGAGCGCGTCGGCGCCGCTGCGCGTGTAGTAGAGCCGGCCGCCGAGGAAGAACGCGCCGGTCATCGCGGCCGGGGTGAACCAGTCGTTGTAGCCGGACGCCTCCCAGGGGACCCCGATGGCGCCGCCGGTGAACATCGAGATGTCGATGCGGCTGCCGGTGGGGGTGCCGGTCACGACGTGCGACCAGTAGATCCGGTCGTCGACCCGCCAGGTGGCGCCGGCACCGGTGTAGTTGGCCTGGGTCGCGGTCGTCGGCGCGCCGAGGGCGCTGCCGTTGAACGGCACCCGGGCCAGCTGCCCCGCCCCGACGGACAGGTAGAGGTTGCCGCTGGTGGCGGTCGGCGCGGTGCGTGGGGTGATGGTGCGCCCGCCGGCGAGCGGGAACATTCCCAGCCGGCCGTGGTACTCCTCGCCCATCCCGTCGGAGTTGTGCCCGAAGTGGAGGCCGTCGGGGCCGCGCCACAGCACCGGCACGGAGGAGCCCCAGCCGGTGGCGCCGGCCGGCAGCGCGGAGCCTCCGCTGCGGCGCGGGTTCCAGTTGACCGGCAGGCCGGTGGCCGGGGTGACCGCCGCGATGCCGAGCCGGTCGACGGCGCCGGGTCCGGCGACGTCGCTGGCGTTCGGGTTGTTCAGCCACCGGAAGTGCCCGCCGAGGTAGATGACGTTGTCGGCCACCTCGACGGAGGTGATGGTGTCGTTCCCGGTGAAGTCGACCCAGGTGGCGAGCTGGCCGGCTCCCCGGGCACCGGTCTCGAAGCGGACCAGCGCGTCGCAGTACGCGGCCGGCCAGCCGGCCCCGCCGTTGGTGCCGACCACGAACCAGCTGCCGTCGGCGCCGAACTCGACGTCCTGCACGTAGTGGACGAACGACGCCGGCGCGGCGCACGGCGGCACGAACTTCTCCGTGCTCCAGTCCAGCACGGTGGGCGTGCCGGCGAGGTCGACCAGGGCCAACTGGTTGCGGGGCAGGCCGTTGACGGTTTGGAAGTTGCCGCCGACGGCGAGGGTGCGGCCGTCGGCGGTGACGTCGATGGTCCACACGTACGACGAGGTGCCGTGCCGGCCGACGGTGGCGTCGACGGTGAAGCCCGGGTCGACCGCGCCGGTGGTGGCGTCGAGCCGGCCGAGGCCGGCGTGCGCGGTGCCGTTGAGCCAGTTGAACGCGCCGGCCACGTAGAGCTGGTTGCCGTACAGCGCCAGGTCGCGCACGGTGCCACCGTCGGAGCGTCCGACCCAGCCGGCAACGGTCGCGCCGGTGCCCGGGTGCAGCGCCACCAGGTTCTTGCGGGACACCCCGTTGACCGTCTTGAAGGCGCCGCCGACGATGAGCGTCCCGCCGGGGCCGGCGACCAGCGTGTTGACCGCCCCGTCCAGCGCCGGCAGGAAGCTGCCGGAGATGGCGCCGGTGCCGCGGTCGTACGCGAAGAGGTAGGGCCGGGTCAGCCACGCGGAGCCGGCGGTCTGCCGGATCTGGGTGAAGCTGCCGCCGACGTAGACCGTGTTCCCGATCTGGGCGAACGCTCGCGTCTCGCCGTCGCGGGCGTGCGGCGTGGTGTCGGCGGGGTTCGCCGAGACCAGGGTCGCCGGCTGCGGGACGGGGAGCACGGCGGCGCCGGCCGCCTCGGCCGGGACGGTGAGCACCGCGGCGACGAGAGCCAGTGCGACCGCTCCCGCCCGGGTGCGAGGCCGACCGGCGGGACGCCGACGGAACGGGATTTCGGGCACGCTGCGCCTCCATGCTGGACGAGAACCCGGAAAGCGTGCCTCGCCCACGGTGATGGGTGATATCCACCGATTGGGCCGTCAGTGTATCCGCAAGATGACAGTGCGTAGCGAGTCGGAAGTCCGACCCCGTTCATCGACGTTCGTTCACCTGTCGGTCACAGTTGCCGGAGCGTGTCCGAAGGGTGGCGGCTGCCGCAGATAGCCGTCGCGTCCCGCGCGGGCGAAGCCGGCCAGGGATGACGCGTCGTGGTTCATCGTCATGTCACAGGTGGCGGAGGTGCTGGTCATGCCGGCCGAGTTGAAGTAGACGGCCGCCTTGATCTTCGGATGCGCCCGCAGCGCCGCGGGGAACTCCTCGAACCAGCGGCGCTTCGCGGTCGGGTCGGCGGCGTCGAAGTTCGTGCCGAACTCGGCGAGCATCCGCGGCTTGCCGGCCCCGAGCCCCTGCTCGTCCAGCCACCGGTAGAACGTGCCGATCGTGGTGCTGGGGCTCTTCCACACCCGACTGCCGTTGCAGACGTGGAAGTTGTAGGGGTCGTAGGCCACCCAGTCGACGTACCGGTCACCCGGATAGAGGCCCCGGTAGCGGTCGTAATGCCCCGACCAGCCCATCATCGTCCAGACCCAGACCGCGTTGTCCGCGCCGGCGGCCGCGAACCGGTCGTGAACGTGGCGCCAGGCGCGCACGAACTCCGCGTCGGTGCCCTTCGCCGGCTCGTCCTCCGGCTCGTGGTCGAAGCCGAGGAAGACCGGAGCGCCGACGTCACGGATCCGACCGGCCACCGCGTCGATCGTCGCGTCGTACCGGCCACTGTAGACATCCGCCCAGGTCAGCACCGTCCCGGTCGAGAAGATGCGGGACTCCCAGGCGAGGAAGAGCAGCCGCCCCTCGCGCATCTGCTGCCGCTCGTAGCCGTCGGGGAAGGCGCCGTTGCTGCCGGCGTTCGAGAAGTCGTGGTAACGGTGCACGATGTCGAAACGCCGACCGACCTGCGTCTCCACCTCGGCGAAAGCCCGGCCGTGGTCCCAGCCGTCGGCCGGGCCGGCCGGCGCGTACATGCCCCACCAGGCTCCGCAGGACGGCACCAGGAGCGGGGACACCGCGCCACAGGCCCCGGGGCTCCCCGACGGGCCGGGCGTCCCGCTCGACGGGGGACGGCTCGGGCGCGCCGTCGGCGCCGGCGTCGACGGGGAACTGGGCGCGACCGACGGCGACGTGGGCGCGGCCGGCGTGGTGACCACGGGCGACGCCGGGACGCCCATGCCGTACGTCAGCAGCAGGCGGGGGCGCAGCTCCGGATCGCGGTGCTCGGTGGCGGCCCAGTAGACGCGGGTGTCCAGCCCGGTCTGCGCCAGCGACAGCGTCCAGGTGCCGTTGCCGGTGACCAGCGCGGAAACGTCCCACTCGTTGAACCCCGGCCGGACGCCCGCCACGGTGTCGAGCACGGGCTCCGGTGGCGCCGGAGCCGGACGCGCCGCGCCCGCGTCCACCCGGGAGCCGTGCGCGGTCACCGTGGCGGCGTACGCCTGCCAGGCGTGCACCCGCAGGGTGGCCCGCAGGTTGGCCGCCCCGGCGGGGACGCCGGACACGGCGAACCGGACCACCGCGTCCCGGCGGCCACGCGGGTTTCCCTCGCAGGGGGCCGGGCAGGTCGCCAGCGTGGTCTTGGCGGCGTTGTCACCGTCCTGCGGCACCGTGGTCGCCGTCGTGTCGGCCACCGCGCGCAGGGCGAGGTCGTCGGCGGCCAGCAGCGGCATCATCGTCGCCACGAGGCCGGCGACCACCGACGCGCCGAGCGTGCCGAGCAGCACGGCTCGGCGGTGGGTGCCGTGGTGTCGGAGGCGGTGCTGTCCGCGCCTGCTCACAAGCCACTCCCGGTATCCGTCGTGGTGACGCAGAGCAGCGTATCCGTGGACACGGCGTGTCACGCAGAGGTCGCGCACAGCTAAGCGCGTCTTAACCCTCGGCTAAGACCGGCCACAGTGGTGCCGGTTGGGGGTCAGCGCTCGCGGGCGGCGGCGAGCGCGGCGGCCATCGCCTCGCGCGGGGCGGCGACCCCGGTGAACTGCTCGAACTGGCCGACCGCCTGGGCCAGCAGCAGGTCCAGACCGGAGACGACCCGGCAGCCGGCCGCCGCCGCGGCGGCGGCCAGCGGGGTCGGCCACGGATCGTAGAGCGCGTCGAAGAGCACCGTCCCGGCCCGCCAGGCGACCTCGACGGCGACCGGGTCGGCGACCCCCTTCGGCACGGTGGAGATCACCACGTCCGCGCCC
Organism: Micromonospora sp. NPDC049366; assembly: GCF_044466625.1. NCBI lineage: Bacteria > Bacillati > Actinomycetota > Actinomycetes > Micromonosporales > Micromonosporaceae > Micromonospora > Micromonospora sp. NPDC049366. The sequence continues at coordinate 107,983 of NZ_JBITMV010000013.1, read as the reverse complement.
GCGTGCCCGGCGGCCTCCGCCCAGCCGGCACCGATCAGGCGCACCCCGACCGCCTCGGCCACCGGCCGTAGCTCCGCGACCGCCTCCGGGCGGCGCGCCACCACCGTCACCTCGCGAGCGCCCAGCCCGGCCGCCGCGGCCAGCGTCGCCCGCGCCGTCCCGCCCGCGCCCAGCACGGTCACCGAGGCGCCCGGCCGCACCCCCGCCCCGGTCAGCACCTCGACCATGCCGGCGACGTCGGTGTTGTCCGCGTACCAGGAGCCGTCCGGACGGCGTACCAGCGTGTTGGCCGCGCCGACGGCCGTCGCGACCGGCGACGCGGCGTCGGCCACCGCGAGCGCCGCCTCCTTGCCCGGCATGGTCACCGACAGGCCGGCCCACTCCGGACCGAGGCCGGCGACCAGCCCCGGCAGCTCCGACTCCGCGCACTCGATCCGGGTGTACGACCAGCCGGTCAGCCCCGCCGCCGCGTAGCCGGCGTTGTGGATCACCGGGGAGAGGGAGTGCGCGATCGGCTTGCCGAGCACCGCCGCCCGCCGTCGACCGGCCATCAGATGATCCCGGCCTCCCGGGCCCGCGCCATGTTGCGCTCGTGCTGCGGATAGGTGTCGGCGAACGCGGAGTGGCCCTCCTTGTCGATGGCCACGAAGAAGAGCCACTTGCCGGGCGGCGGGTCCATCGCGCCCTCCATGGCCAGCTTGCCCGGGTTGTTGATCGGGGTCGGCGGCAGGCCACGCAGCTTGCGGTTGTACGGGTTCTTCGGGTCGTCGAGCTCGGCGTCGGTCATGTCCTTGGACGCCTTGGTCGGGCGGCCGACCGACTCCAGGTAGTAGTTGACCGTGACGTCCATCTCCAGGCAGTTGCACGGGAAATCGCCGTAGACCCGGTTGTAGGCCACCCGGGCGACCTTGCCCAGGTCGTCCTTGTTACCCGCCTCGGCCTGCGCCAGGGAGGCGACGATCAGCGACTCGTACGGCGTGATTCCCCCGCGCTCCTTCTGCACCCGGTCGGCGAACTGCATCTCCTCGGTGACCGAGAGGAAGTTCTCGACCATCAGCTTGAGGATGCTCTCCGCGGTCGCCTTCGGTGGGATCTCGTAGGTGTCCGGGTAGAGGAAGCCCTCGACCGACGGCCTGACCTTCTTGTTGTCGCTGCGCTTGAACCACCACTCCGGCACGCCGAGCGCGATCGGGTCCTTCGCGGCGGCCTCGAAGTCCTTCACCGGGATCTTCGTGTGGTCGGAGAGCAACTTGTAGACGTTCTTGGCGGTGCGGCCCTCGGGGATGGTGACCCCGTTGACGACCCGGTTCTTGAGGTCGAGCATCGCCGCGACGGCGCTCTCGCCGCTCATCTGCTTGCGCAGCTTGTAGAGGCCCGGCTGGATGTTCTTGCTGCGCGAGTTCTCCTCGGCCGCCTCGATGAACGCCTTGGTGCTCTTGATCACCCCGGCGTCGTAGAGCGCGACGGCCATGTCGGCGATCAGCGCGCCCTGCTTGATCTCGACGTTGACCTCGCCGGTGCCGGCCCCCTCGTAGTCGGGGGTGACGAAGTAGCTCTGGATCCGGTCGAAGCCGTAGAAGGCGCCGCCGCCGATTCCGCCGAGGAGGACCAGGGCGAGCAGCAGGGCCAGGACTGTCTTGCCCCGCCCACCCGACTTGCCGTTCCGCTTACGGACGAAGCCGCGCCGGTGTCGGCCCTTCTCCCCCCGCTCCGGTTCGTCGAAGCCCAGATCCAGATCGTCGATCATTACGTCCGCCTCCGCTGCGCGTCCAGCCAGCTCTGCAGAATCTCCACCGCGGCGGCCTGGTCGACAACCGCACGTTGACGCTTGCCCCGGACACCACGCTCGGCAAGCCTACGAGAAGCCACGACCGTGGACATCCTCTCGTCGGTGAGCGTTACCGGCACGGGCGCTATTACATCGGCCAGTCGGTCAGCGTACCCCTTCACGTGGACTGCGGCGGGGCCGTGCTTGCCGGCGAGATTGACCGGAAGGCCGACGACGACCTCGACGGCCTCGTGCTCGGCCACCAGGGCCGCGAGCTGGGCGATGTCACTCGGCACGGCCTCCGGGGCCGCGCCGAGGTCCCGGGCCAGGGTCACCAGCGGGGTGGCGAGCACCCCGTGCGGGTCCGACCGCGCGACGCCCACCCGGACCTGTCCGACGTCCACCCCGAGGCGCACACCCCGCGACAGGTCACTCACCGAGGGTCACTCCCCCGTCGACGAACCGGGGCGGACCGTGTGGTCCGCCCCGGTCGCGCACACTCGTCCATCACGCTTCGGCGATCGCCTTCTCGACCGTGAGCAGCAGGGTCGGGGCCTCCGCCGCCGGCAGCCCGCCGCCCTGCGCCAGATCGGGGCTGCCACCGCCCCGCCCCGAGAACGCCGCCTTCACCAGGTCCGACGCGGCCAGACCCCGGGCGCGGGCCGCCTGGTTGACCGCGACCACCAGCGACGCCTTGCCGTTGCTGCGGGCCGCCACGGCCACCACCGCCGGGCGCGCCGGGTCGATCTTGCCGCGGATCTCCTGGGCCAGGGTCCGCACGTCGTTGCCAGCCGCGCCCTCGGGCGCCTCCGTTCCGACGTACGCGACACCCCGCACGTCCTTGGCCTGCGCGGCGAGCGCCGACGCCCCGCCCAGCACCAGCTGCGCCCGGAGCTTCTCCAGCTCCTTCTCCGCGTCGCGCAGCTGCGTGACGGTCTGCTCGACCCGGTCGGCCACCTGCTCCGACGGCACCCGGTAGAGCTCCGCGAGGCGGGAGACCAGCAGGTGCTCACGGGCCAGGAAGTTGAACGCGTCCATGCCGACGAGCGCCTCGACCCGGCGGACGCCGGAGCCGATCGACGACTCGGAGAGGATCTTCACGAGGCCGAGCTGGGCCGAGCGGGCCACGTGGGTGCCGCCGCACAGCTCCCGGGCGTAGTCGCCGACCTCGACGACCCGCACCTCCTCGCCGTACTTCTCGCCGAACAGCGCCATCGCGCCGATCCGCCGCGCCTCCTCCAGCGAGGTGATGAAGGCGTGCACCTCCAGGTCGGCCAGGAGCACCTCGTTGACCTGCTGCTCCACGTCGCGCAGCACGCTCGGCGCCACCCCGGTCGGGGTGTTGAAGTCGAACCGCAGGCGACCCGGGGCGTTCAGCGAACCGGCCTGGGTGGCGGACTCGCCGAGGAAGTTGCGCATCGTCTGGTGCACCAGGTGGGTCGCCGTGTGCGACCGGGAGATGGCCCGCCGCCGGGTGGTGTCGATCTCGGCGAAGCCGGTGTCGCCGGGGCGCACCTCACCCCGGACCACCCGGGCCCGGTGCACGATCAGGCCCGGCACCGGCTGCTGCACGTCCAGCACCTCGAGCTGGCCGCCGCCGACCGTGATCATGCCCTGGTCCGGCTGCTGGCCACCGCCCTCGGCGTAGAACGGGGTGGTGTCGAGCACCAGCTCGACCGTGTCCCCCTCGGTCGCCCCGCCCAGCGGGCCGGCGGCGCCGAGCAGCGCCCGCACCCGGGACTCCCGGGCGACCTCGCTGTAGCCGGTGAACTGCACCGGACCGCCCTGGTCGAGCACCGCCCGGTACGCCGACACGTCGGTGTGCCCGGTCTTGCGGGCCTGCGCGTCGGCCTTCGCCCGCGCCCGCTGGTCGGCCATCAGCCGGCGGAAGCCCTCCGCGTCGACCTGCAGGCCCTGCTCGGCCGCGATCTCTAGCGTCAGGTCGATCGGGAAGCCGTACGTGTCGTGCAGCTGGAACGCCTTCTCACCGGAGAGGGCCGACCCGCCCGCGGTGCGGGTCTCCGCGATCGCGGTGTCCAGGATCGTCGTGCCCGCCCGCAGCGTCGACAGGAACGCGTCCTCCTCCGCGTACGCGTAGTCGGCGATCCGGTCGAAGTCCGTGGCCAGCTCCGGGTAGGACGGTGCCATGCAGTCCCGGGCCACCGGCAGCAGCTCGGGCAGCGCCCGGTCCTGCCAGCCGAGCAGCCGCACCGAGCGGATCGCCCGGCGCATGATCCGGCGCAGCACGTAGCCGCGCCCCTCGTTCGACGGGGTCACCCCGTCGCCGATCAGCATCAGCGCGGTGCGCACGTGGTCGGCGATCACCCGCAGCCGCACGTCGTCCGGGTGCGACTCGCTGGCCACGTGGCCGGAGCGCGCGCCGTAGCGCTTGCCGGTCAGGGCGGCCGCCTTGTCGAGGATCGGCCGGACCTCGTCGATCTCGTAGAGGTTGTCGACCCCCTGCAGGATCGACGCCATCCGCTCCAGGCCCATGCCGGTGTCGATGTTCTTCGCCGGCAGCTCGCCCAGGATCGGGTAGTCCTCCTTGGTGGTGCCCGGGCCCCGCTCGTACTGCATGAAGACGAGGTTCCAGAACTCCATGTAGCGGTCCTCGTCGACCGCCGGGCCGCCCTCGCGGCCGTACTCGGGGCCGCGGTCGTAGAACAGCTCGGAGCAGGGGCCGCACGGGCCGGGAATGCCCATCGACCAGAAGTTGTCCGCCTTGCCCCGGCGCACGATCCGCTCAGCCGGCACACCCACCGACCGCCAGATCTCGTACGCCTCGTCGTCGTCCAGGTAGACCGTCGGCCAGATCCGCTCCGGGTCCAGCCCGAAGCCGCCCTGCTCCTGCGACTTGGTCGCCAGGTCCCAGGCCAGCGGGATCGCCCCGGACTTGAAGTAGTCACCGAAGGAGAAGTTGCCGTTCATCTGGAAGAACGTGCCGTGCCGGCTGGTCTTGCCGACCTCGTCGATGTCCGGGGTGCGGATGCACTTCTGCACGCTGACCGCCCGCGGGTAGGGCGGGGTCTGCTGCCCCAGGAAGTAGGGGACGAACTGCACCATGCCGGCGTTGACGAACAGCAGGTTCGGGTCGCTGATGGCGGGCAGCGGAGCGGACGGCACCACCGTGTGGCCGTTCGCCTCGAAGTGGGCGAGGTACCGCCGCTTGATCTCCGCCGTCTTCATCGCTGGTGTTCCTCCGGAAAGATCTCTCGATCGCCGATCCGCGGGTCCTCCCGCAGCTCGGCGAAGTGGTCGTCGAACGCCTCGCCCTGCGCGAACGCGTGGTGGATCTCCTGCTCGCGCTCGGCCATCCCGACCCGGACGTCCTCCACGAAGCTACGCAGCGACTCGACCAGGCCGCCAGCGGATTGCGCCACGCTGCCCGCGATGCCCGCCGGGGTGTACGACTGCGCGGTCCGGGTGGCCTTGCGGACCACGACCACCCCGACGGCGAGCCCGACACCCAGCCAGAACAACCGTCTCATGCTTCTCGCCCCTCCTGGTCGCGCCGGGGTCAGTGCTCGCCGCGTCGGGCGGCCCGCCGCTGCTGCTTGATCGTGTCCCGCACCTCACGCTCGGTCTCGGCGTGCCGGCGCGCGGCGGCGGCCTTGCGTACGCCGTAGCCGAAGGCGGCGACCTTGACCAGCGGGTTCGCCGCGGCGGCGGAGACCACGGCGACCAGGTTCGCGACGTTGGCCGTGACGTTCTGGGCGTGGCCGGTCATGGTGTCGACCTTGGCCAGCTGGAGGTTGACCCCGTCCAGCGAGGTCTGCACCTGCTCCAGGGTGACGTTGACGTTCTTCACCGTGGTGTTCACGTCGCCGAGCAGCGGCGCGGTCCGGTCGTTGAGGTCGTTGATCATCCGGGTGGCCGCGTCCACGGTGTGGCGCAGCCGCAGGATGGGCAGCGTCAGGATCAAGACCAGCATCGCGAACGCGATCGCCGCGATCAGCGCCGCGACCTCTCCAAAGTCCACGCCTGTCCTCCTCAAGCAGAGTTCCGGGAACCGGACGTTCCCGGAACGTGCGACCGTGGTACCCACACCGGCGCTCGGTGACCCGAGCCGGGTCAACAGGAGCAGGCGGGTCTGCCAGCCCCAGACCCTACCGTCCGTGATGGAGACCCGCTCACGACGGTGAGGGTGTCAGCTCACCCAACGGGTCCCCGCTGATGGTCGGGAACGGGTCCTCGCCGGTGAGTGACGGGTCGGTGGTCGGCTGCGGCCGGGTCCGCTCGTCGTCGATCGCGTTGCGCACCTTCACCGACACCAACGAGCCGGCGCACGCTACCGCAGCGGCCGACGGGTCGGGAGACGGCACGATCGCCGGCTCCCCGTCGACCGGCGGCGGCACACAGGTCGGCTCGCGTACCCACAGATCGAGGGTCAGCTCGTCCCGCCGCCAGCAGCTGTAGCTGCCCTTCTCCTCCTGCTCCGGGCAGCGCTGCACCTTCCACGGGGTCCAGCCGTCACTCCGCAGGGCGGCCTCGTAGACCTGGGTGGTCTCCTGCGGCGCCCGGTCGGAGGTGACGGTGCGCTCGCGCAGTCGGCAGTCGAGCAGGCACCAACGGCTGCCGCTGACGTCGTCGACCGTCTTCACCGCCGCCCAGCCGGGCACGTCCAGGCTGTCCAGGGTGTCGAAGACCGGGTCGCGGCTCAGCGTACGGAAGCCGAAGTAGGACGGGACCGCGCCGAGCAGCACCAGCGTGACCACGGCCAGCGCCACCATCCGCAGCCGGCGCTGCTCGCGTACCTTCCGCCGCAGCTCCGAGCGGGCACCGCCACCGGTCGCCTCGACGTCGTCGTCCGGGGCCCCGGTCGTGGCGGCACCGCGCAGCGGCGGCGCGCCGACGGGTTCCGGGGCCGGCCCGGGGCCGTCCGACGCGGGGCCCGGCGGTGGCACGACGGCGGCGGCCCGGGCGACCGCGGGCGGCTCCGCCGGCCGGCCGGCGGCCGGGAGAGGCGGCACACCGGAGGGCTCGGGACGACCGGCGTCACGCTGCGGTGGCAACGCGCGGCCGGCGACCCGGTCCTCGGGGCCCGGTCGGCCGGGGGCGGCCACCCGGGCCGTCGCGGCCGGTCGTGGGCCGCCGGCGGGCGGCGGTTCGCTTCCGGGGACGGAGGCGCGGCCGGGAGCCTCGGGGCCCGGCCGGTCGACCGGGTCGGAGCGGGTGGGGCCGTCGCCGCCGGGGCGGGCGGCGCCCCGGGCGGGCGCGTCCGTACCGGGCCGGGCCGCGCCCCGCGCCGGACCGTCGACGCCGGGTCGCGCCGGACCGTCCGGGCCGGGCCGGGCCGGACCGTCGACGCCGGGCCGCACCGGGCCGCCGCCACCCGGGCGGACCGCACCACGGACCGGACCGTCATCGGGACGGGCCGCCGCACGCACGGGACCGTCGGGGCCGGGCCGGGCCGCGCCACGAGCCGGACCGTCGCCATCGGGGCGGGCCGCCCCGCGGACGGGACCGTCGGGGCCGGGCCGGGCCGGGCCCTCGCCGTCGGGACGGGAGGCACCTCTCGGTCCGTCCGGTCCGGGGACGACGGGGCCGGAGCGCGCGGCCGTGTCGGGGCCACCCGGACCGCGCCGTGCCCCGCCGCGCGCCGGACCGTCCTGGCCGCGGGGGGCGGCCGGTTCCTGGCCGGGCGGGACGAGACCGGCGCCCGGACGACGACCGGTGGACCGGTCCGACGGTGGGGGCACCGGGCTGGACGGTGGACCACTCCGGTTGATCACCGGGAGCTTCGGGTCGGTGTGGGGAAGCCGGCCGGCCTGCCTCAGCCAGTCGGCCGGGCGCTCGGGCCGACCACGGGCGGCGCCTGCCGCGCCCGCACCGGGTCGCGGGTCGCTCGCCTCCGGCTCGTCCGCCGCGCGTCGCCGACCACCCGCGGTGGGCTCACCGTCGTCCGCCGCCGCACGCCGCGGCCCGGACGGAACGTCCTCATCGGTCGCGCGCCGACGGCCACCCGCGCCGGCCGTCGCCTCCTCGGTCGCGGCGCGCCGACGGCCTGCGGCATCCTCCTCGGTCGCGCGCCGACGCCCCGTGGAGGTGTCCGCCTCCGCCGCGCGTCGGCGGCCCGACGGACTGGTCTCCTCATCGGCGACGGCACGTCGGCGACGCCCGCCGCCGGCGGCCGAGCCCATCGCGAGTTCACCGGTCGAGGCGTCCGGGACCGGTGGGGCGTTGCCCGAGAGCGGCACGACGGGCTCGTTCGGTTCCGGTGCCCGCCGACGGCCACTCGACGCAGGCACCGGTCCGGCACCCACCGGGGCGGACGCACCGGGGTCGACGGGCCCACGCCGACGCCGTTCCGGGCGCGGCTCGGGTCGCGGGTCGCGCTCGGCGCCCGGGTCGGGGCGGAGCCCACCCGGCACCGCCGACGATCCGGCCGCCCCGTGGTCGCCCAGGGTGTTCGGGACGGCACCACCGCGCGCGTCGGGACCGTTCGGTTCCCCGGGCCCGCGCCGCCCCGGCGGGACGCCCTCGACGGGACGGGGACCACGGGGCTCGGTGGGCTCGGGCCGGGGCCGTCGTCCCGCCGCGTCCGGCCGGCGGCCGACCGGCACGTCGCCGGTGGCGTGCGGCCCGGCAGCGGTCGCGTGCGGCCCGGCGGCGGTCGCGTGCGGCCCGGCGGCGGTCGCGTGCGGCCTGGCCGCGGGAGCGCCCGAGGTCGGATAGGCACCGGTGGAGGGGCCGGGCCCGGTGGGCGCCGCGGCGCCGTGGCGGCCGGCCGGGCCGCCTGAGGTCGGGCGGGGGTTCGGTGGGACAGCGGTCTCCGGACGCGGGCCGGCCACCGACGGCGGTCCGACCTGCGGGTTGCCGGCGGTTCGCGGGCCCGCCGGGCCGCCCGAGACCGGACGCGGACCGGCCTGCGGGCCACCGGACACGGGACCGGTCGGGCCGCCGGAGACGGGTCGGGCACCCGCCGGGCCGGCGTGACCGGCGGCGGCCGGACGCGGGCCGGGCGCCGCACCGGCCGGCGGGCCGGAGGCGGGGCGGGGACCCGGCGCGCCGGCGGGGGTCGGATGTGGACCGGGAGCGTGCGGGCCCGGAGCGTGCGGGCCGGCGCCCGGCACCGGGGCGCCGCCACGGCGCGCGGGCTGCTGCGGCGCGGGGGCGCCCGGGGGCGCGGCGGGCGGGCGCGGCCCCGGGCGGCGGGCCGGCCCGGTCGGCTCGGCGGCCCCGGGCCACGGGCCGTCCACCGGGCGCGGTCGGGGACCGGCCGCCTCCGGCCCGCCACGACGCTCGACCGGCGGACCGTCGGGGGGCGACACGACCTCGGGGCCCGGGAGCGCCGGGCCGGGCGGTACGCCCGCCGGGCCGACCGGCCCCAGGTCGTTACGTTGCTGCTTGGCCGACCGCAGGTCGTCGATCCAACCGAGCTCCTCGCCGCTGACCGGCTCCTCCGGCTCGGCCTCGGCCCGGCCCCGCCCCCAGCGGCGGCCCTTGGCGCGGGGATCGCGCCGCTCGTCGGGACCGTCCTCGGGTCGCTCCCCACCACGCGATCTCACTGCTGACCCTCTCCGGCGGCATCCCTGCCGCCCTGCTCCGCCGCGCCGGCACCGGGATCCACCGGTCGACCGTCGTCGCCCGCCACGGCCGCGATGACCGCAGCCGACGCCCCGGACCGCGCCGCGCCCGACTCCGGTCGGGTGCCGGGCGCCGCCGACTCCGCTCGGGCCGGGGCCGGCAGGCCACGGACGATCCGGCGCAGCAGCGGCAGCCGGGTGGCCACCGACCGTTCCGCGCCGTGCTGACTGGGCTGGTAGTAGTCGGTGCCCACCAGATCGTCGGGCACGTACTGCTGGGTGACCACCCCGCGCTGGTCGTCGTGCGGGTAGCGGTAGCCGGTGCCGTGACCCAACCCGCGGGCGCCGGCGTAGTGCGCGTCCCGCAGGGCCCGCGGCACCGAGCCGCCCCGCCCGGCCCGTACGTCGGCCATCGCCGCCCCGATGGCGGTGGTGGCCGAGTTCGACTTGGGCGCTGTGGCCAGGTGGATGACCGCCTGGGCGAGGTTGAGCTGAGCCTCGGGCAGTCCGACGTACTCCACCGCGTGCGCGGCGGCGGTGGCCACGCTCAGCGCGCTCGGGTCGGCCATGCCGACGTCCTCACTCGCGAAGATGACCAGGCGGCGGGCGACGAAGCGGGCGTCCTCACCGGCGACCAGCATGCGGGCCAGCCAGTGCAGCGCGGCGTCCACGTCCGAGCCGCGCATGCTCTTGATGAAGGCGCTGACCACGTCGTAGTGCGCGTCGCCGTCGCGGTCGTAGCGGACCGCGGCGACGTCGACCGCCTGCTCGGCGGTGGCCAGGTCGATCCGGTCGGCGGTGAGCGCGGTCGCGGAGGCCGCCGCCGCCTCCAGCGCGGTCAACGCCTTGCGTACGTCGCCGGCGGCCAGCCGCACGAGGTGGTCCTCGGCGGCCGGCTCCAGGACGAGGCGCCCACCGAGCCCCCGCTCGTCGGCGACCGCGCGACGCAGCAGGCCCCGGACCGCGTCGTCGTCCAGCGGTTGCAGGGTGAGCAGGACGCACCGGGACAGCAGCGGTGAGATCACCGAGAAGTACGGGTTCTCGGTGGTCGCCGCGAGCAGCGTGACGGTGCGGTCCTCGACGGCGGCGAGCAGCGAGTCCTGCTGGGTCTTGCTGAAGCGGTGCACCTCGTCGATGAAGAGCACGGTCTGCGGGCCGCCGGAACGGCGCTGCCGACGCGCGGTCTCGATCACCGCCCGGACGTCCTTCACCCCGGCGGAGAGGGCCGACATGGCGACGAACCGGCGGTCGGTCGCCTGGGCCACCAGGTGCGCGATGGTGGTCTTGCCGCTGCCGGGCGGCCCCCACAGGATCACCGACATCGGCGCGCCCCCACCGACCAGCTGCCGCAGCGGCGCGCCGGGCGCGAGCAGGTGGTCCTGGCCGACCAGCTCGTCGAGGCTCGCCGGGCGCATCCGGACGGGCAGGGGCGAATCAGGCCCCACCGTGGTGAACCCGTCGACACCACCGGGGCCCGCGGGGGCGCTGGGCGCGCCGGCGGGTTCGCCGAGGGAGAAGAGGGCGTCGGTCTCCATCACGAGAACAGTACCGGGCCGGGTCCGCGGCGCCGGAATCGCGCCGCGGCCCGGCCCTGGATGATCGGTTCCGGTCAGCCGCGACCCGGGCGCCGACCTCGGTACCAGCGACCGCCGCCGCCACCGGGGCCCCGGCCGACGCCCGCCAGGTAGAGGGCGAGCAGCAGCAGGCCGATGAGCACGAGGGTGTTCCAGTTGAACAGGTCCGGCGCGCCGAAGTTGGTGTCCATCAGGTCGAGCAGCAGGGCGAACCCGAATACGATCGCCGCGAGAATGGCGAGCATGTCGTTCCTCCGGTGGGGGTTCCCAGTAGGTCGGCGCGGGATGTACCCAATCGGTCCGATCGTCAATCTCCACCCTGGACACGCGCCGGTCGGGTCGGAGGTGCCCGGCGTGGCCGCGGTGGGGACTTCTAGGCTGGGGACATGATCATCGCCGACCAGGTCCTGCACGGCAGGGACGCCGTCCTGGCCGCCGTCGACCACCACCCGTACGCCCGGCACATGCTGCTGCGGGAGGTGGAGCCGCACGGCTACCGGCGCGACGGCGCGGTGGTCTGGCTGCTGCCGGAGGGGCAGCGGCCGGCCGCGGCGGCCCTGGGCGCCCCCGGACCGGTCCTGGACGTCTGCGCGGATCTGGTGGCCGAGGGGACACTCGGGCCGGGCCAGTGGTTGAACCTGCCGGGGCTCGGCCCGGCCGACCTGGCCGCTCGACTGCCCGTGGCACAGCGCGACGAGTGGTACTTCCTCTGGACCACCGCGGCGCCGCCGCCGCAGCCGGGCGAGGAACGGGTCGTCCGTCTCACCGAGGCCGACCAGCCGGCGCTCACCGCGTTGATCGACGAGGCGTTCCCGAGCAGCACCTCCCGGCCGGGCGACCCGGGGGTGGTCGGCTGGTACGGCATCCGCGACGGTGACCGCCTCGTCGCCTGCGGGGCGGACCGCAGCCGGGGCGACATCGGATTCCTCGCCGGGCTGACCGTCTCCCCTCGGGAGCGCGGGCGGGGCCTCGGCGCGGCGCTCACCGCGGCGATGACCCGGGCGATGCTCGCCCGCTACGACCACGCCGCGCTCGGCGTCTACCCGGTGAACGTCGGCGCGATCCGGCTCTACCGGCGGCTCGGCTTCACCCACACGGCGACCCGCAACTCCGTCCGGCTCGCCTGAGCCGGGGCGGTGGCGTCCGGCGGCCCGGCTCAGGCTCCGCCGGCCAGCCCGGCCCGGTCCGCCACCACGGGGCTCGGATCGGCCGGCGCGCCGGCCCCCTCCCCGGGCTCCCCCCTCTCGGTCGCCCTCCTCCGCCGCTCCGCCGACCAGGCGGGCAGGTAGAGCGGGGCGGCGACGGCGAGCACCACCGCGCCGACCAGCATTGCCGCGGTCACGCTGACCCGGTCGGCGAGGGCGGTGAGCCCGACCGCGCCGATCGCGAACCCGGGCTGGCCCATCATCGAGTTCAACGAGATGACGCTGGTCCGGTAGGGACCGTCGACCTGCCGGTGCAACAGTCCCATGTGCAGCGGGTTGGACGCCCCGTGCACGGTGTAGCAGGCGAGGTAGGCGACCAGCACGCCGACCGGGCCGGCGAACAGGCCCATGCCGACCACCGTGACGCCCTGGAGGACACGCATCAGGGCGGCGCTCGGCGCGGCCCCCAGCCGGCGCAGCAGCAGCGGCGTGAGCGCCGCGCCGGCCGCCTGGGCCAGCCAGGCCGCCGAGCCGGCGGGCCCGAGCAGCGCGGCGGCCCGCTCGCCGTCGCCGACGACCTCGGCGAGGCGTACGGGGAGCAGCGACTCGAAGGTCACCATGCCGAAGCCCCAGAACAGCTCGACCGCCACCAGCGCGAGCAGCACCCGGGAGCGGCGCAGCAGCCCGATCGCCTGGCCCACCATCCGGGGCGCCTCGACGATCGACGCCCGGAGCGCGCCCGTGCCCGTGGCGGGGCGGACCTCCCGCAGCAGCACCAGCAGAGCGGCCAGCGCCACCACCTGCAGCACGCCGGCGACCAGGACGGGGACGGTGAGCGCGCTGATCGGCCCGAGGGGGCCGAGCGCGACCAGCCCGCCGCCGAGCAGCGCGCCGGCGCCGATGGAGACGCCGATGACGGTGCCGGCGTGGCCGAGGCCCGACTCGTACGTCGCGTCGGGGTCGGCGGCCAGGGTGGCGTCGACGTACCAGGATTCGAGCGGCCCGCTGTCCAGGGCGCGGAAGACGCCCTGCAACGCCCACACCAGGAAGAAGAGCGCGAACGTGTCGGCCACCGCGAAGACGGCGAGCGAGGCGAGGTTGATCAGCCCGGCGGCCACCAGCACCGGCTTGCGACCGAGCGCGTCGGCGAGCCCGGCGGTGGGCAGCTCCAGCGCGAGGACGACCAGTCCCTGGGCCACGGAGACCAGGCCGATCTGCGACAGCGACAGGGCGCGCTCCTGCATCAGCAGGATCATGACCGGGATCATGAGCCCGGTGGGCAGCCAGCGCAGGCCGTGCAGCACCAGGAAGCGGCGACGGACCTGTCCCACGCTCAGGGCGCTCACTGCTGCTCCATCCGGGGGAGGGCGGACAGGAAGACGTGCACCTGCCGGGCGTCCGGCCCGTCCGACGGCGGGTCCTCGTGGTAGCGCACCAGCACCTGCCACAGCTCGTCGTTGAGCTCCCGGAGCCGGGCCGGGTCGAGCGTCAGGACCATGTCGCTGAGGGCGGCGGCGTCGCGCCACGCGCGGGGTTGGTCGTCGGCGACGGAGAACCACCGCTCCGCCTGGTCGGCCATGAGCCGCACGTGGTTGGTCTCGATCCACCGCACCGCCGCCCGCGCGTCGGGGTCGTCGTCGAAGTCCGTGGGATCGAAGTTGCTGATGTCGTGCTCGGCCCGCCACCACCGCTGGCGGCCGGTGCCGAGGTCGGGATCCTCGGTCACCAGCCCCACCTCGGCCAGCTGCCGCAGGTGGTAGCTGGTCGCGCCGGTGTTCGTGTCCAGCTTCTCGGCGAGGGTGGTGGCCGTGGCGGGCCCGTCCACCCGGAGCAGGCCGAGCAGCCGCATCCGCAGCGGGTGGGCCATGACGCGGATCTGTCGCGCGTCGATCTGAACGGTGCGGGTCTCGGGTGGCGTGCGCTCCATGCATGCACAATAGCTGTGCACACTTTCTATGCACAATAGTTGTGCATAGAAAGTGTGCACACGTTGCCTGCTGTGCGCCGGGGCCGCTCAGGCGGCGAGGAGTTCGCGTACGCCGCGCAGCCGCGTCCGCAGCAGACCGGCCGCGCGCGTCGAGTCGAGGCGGACGTCGGTGGGGCGCACCACCCCGGCCGAGACGCCGGTCGACGTCTTCAGACCGACCGGGTCGATCCCCTCGTGGCGGGCCACCAACAGGCCGAGCTCGGCCCGGCTCACCGCGTCCGGCCCGGCCACGTTGAGCAGGCCGGCGTAGTCGTGGTCGACCAGTTCCAGGACCGCCTCGGCCAGGTCGGTCACGTCCACCGGGCACCGCAACTCGTCGGTGAACAGGGTGGCGCGGCCGGCCAGCGCGTCCCGGCAGAGCTGCATCTGCTTGCTGCCCGCACCCAGGATCAGCGAGGTGCGCACCAGTGCCGCGCCGGGGTCGATCACGCGTACCGCCGTCTCGGCCGCCGCCTTCGCGGCCCCGTACGGAAAGACGGGGGTGGGCGGTTCGTCATCGCCGTACGGCCGGTCCCGCCCGGCGTGCAGCGCGTCGCTAGACAGGTGCACGAGCCGCGCCCCCACCTCGGCCGCCGCGTACGCGACGTGGGCCGCGCCGTCGGCGGTCACCGCCCAGTCGGCGTACCGGTAGGGGGTGGCGACCACGGCGTCGGGGCGCACCCGCGCGACCAGCGCGCGCACGGCGGCCCGGTCGGTGACGTCCAGCCGGAGCGCCTCGACACCCGGCACGTCCACCACGCCCGACCAGTACGTCCCCACCACCCGCCGACCGACGCCGACCGCGACCCGGCAGACCTCGGCGCCGAGAAACCCACTGGCCCCGACGACGAGAACCGTCACCGCCACCCCTCCCCCACACCGATGATCAAAAGGTCGCGTCACCCTGACACGTGATCCTGACGCAGACCTCGTGATCACCGAAACCCGGGCCCGGACGGATCCGGGCCCGGGCTGGGTGGGACGGGGTGGGTCAGGGTGGGTCAGGTGGGGTCCACCACGGGGGCGGCCGGACCGGCGGTGCCGGTGTGCGGGGCCGCCTGGGGCTTGGGCTTCGCGTCGACGCCCGCCTCGGTGCGCTGCTGCGCGGTGATCGGGGTCGGCGCGCCGGTCAGCGGGTCGAAGCCACCCCGGGTCTTCGGGAACGCGATCACCTCACGGATCGAGTCCGCGCCGGCGAGCAGCATGCAGACCCGGTCCCAGCCGAACGCGATGCCGCCGTGCGGCGGAGCGCCGTACTTGAACGCCTCCAGCAGGAAGCCGAACTTGTCCTGCGCCTCCTCCGGCGTGATGCCGAGCAGGTCGAAGACCCGCTGCTGCACGTCGCCGCGGTGGATACGGATCGAGCCGCCGCCGATCTCGTTGCCGTTGCACACGATGTCGTACGCGTAGGCGAGCGCCCGGTCCGGCGCCTCCTCGAACCGGCCGACCCACTCGGCGTTCGGCGAGGTGAACGGGTGGTGCACGGCCGTCCAGCCACCCTCGTCGGTCTTCTCGAACATCGGCGCGTCGACCACCCAGCAGAACGCCCAGGCGTTCTCGTCGACCAGGTTGGCGCGCTTCGCGATCTCGATGCGCGCCGCGCCCAGCAGCTCCTGCGCCTCACGCGTGTCGGCGCTGGCGGCGAAGAAGACGGCGTCGCCCGGCTTCGCGCCGACGGCGTCGGCGAGCCCGGCCAGGTGCGCCTCGGACAGGTTCTTCGCCACCGGGCCACGGGCCTCGCCGGTCTCCGCGTCCAGCACCACGTACGCGAGGCCGCGCGCCCCGCGCGCCTTGGCCCAGTCCTGCCAGCCGTCCAGCTCCTTGCGGGTCTGGCTGGCGCCGCCCGGCATGACCACCGCGCCGACGTAGCCGCCCGCGTCGATGGCCCCGGCGAACACCCGGAACTCGGTGCCGCGCAGGTAGTCGGTCAGCTCGGTCAGCTCGACCCCGTAGCGCAGGTCGGGCTTGTCGGAGCCGTAGCGGGCCATCGCGTCGTGCCAGGTGATCCGCGGGATCGGCCGGGAGATCTCGTGGCCGGCCAGGTCGGACCAGAGCGCCGAGACGATCGCCTCGCCCAGGTCGATGACGTCGTCCTCGGTGACGAAGGACATCTCGATGTCGAGCTGCGTGAACTCCGGCTGCCGGTCGGCGCGGAAGTCCTCGTCCCGGTAGCAGCGGGCGATCTGGTAGTAGCGCTCCATGCCGCCCACCATGAGCAGCTGCTTGAACAGCTGCGGGGACTGCGGCAGCGCATACCAGCTGCCCGGCTGGAGGCGGACCGGGACCAGGAAGTCGCGGGCGCCCTCCGGGGTCGAGCGGGTCAGGGTCGGCGTCTCGATCTCCAGGAAGTCCCGCTCGTGCAGCACCGTGCGGGCGATCTGGCTCGCCCGCGAGCGCAGGCGCATCGCCTTCGCCGGGCCGCTGCGCCGCAGGTCCAGGTAGCGGTACTTGAGCCGGATGTCGTCGCCCGCCTCGATCTGGTCGTCGACCGGCAGCGGCAGCGGCGCCGCCTCGGAGAGCACCTCCAGCTCGCTGGCCGTCACCTCGACCTCGCCGGTCGGCAGCTCCGGGTTCTCGTTGCCCTCGGGCCGGCGGGTCACCTCGCCGGTGACCTTCACGCAGAACTCGTTGCGCAGCGCGTGCGCGTCCTCCTCGCGGAACACGACCTGGACCACGCCGGAGCCGTCGCGCAGGTCGACGAAGATGACCCCGCCGTGGTCGCGCCGGCGGGCCACCCAGCCGGCGAGCGTCACCGTCGAGCCGGCGTCCGCGGCGCGCAGGCTTCCGGCATTGTGGGTACGGATCACGGCTGGCAACTCCTCATCGTGGAACAGTCCTCACCGGCATTCTGTCAGGGGCGGCCGGCGTTCCTGGCGGGCACCCGGCACGCGACCCTCGGCGAATCGGGCTCGACGGGCCCCGACGGCGGTTACCGTGGCCGGATGCGCGCCGTACCGACCTGGGCCGTCGCCATCGCCGCGACGGCACCCGTGCTGCTGGTGACCGGCTGGACGGTCTCCGGGGCGCGGCAGCCCACCGGCTACGACCCGGTGCGGGACACCATCAGCGAGCTGGCCGGCCGGGAGGCGACCGACGCCTGGATCATGACCGCCTGCCTGGTGCTGCTCGGCGGCAGCTACGTGGCGATCGGCGCGGTGCTGCACGCGGCCGGCCTGCCGAGCCGCTTCCTGCTCGCCGTCGGCGGCGTGGCGACCATCGCGCTGATCGCCTTCCCCCGGCCGCCGGTCGGCGGTTCCCTCGGCCACGGCATCGTGGCCACCGTGGCGGTCCTCGCCATGGCCCTGTGGCCGGCGGCGTCCGCGCTCACCCTGCCCCGGGGCCGGTCCCCCGCGCACCCGGACCGCCCGGCGCCGCCCTGGGCGTTCCGCCGGTCGGTGGGGCTGGGCGTCACGGTCGTGCTGCTGGCGCTCTTCGGTTGGTTCGTGGTCGAGGTGACCGGCGGTTCCCGCGCGGGACTGGCCGAGCGGGTGACGGCGGTGGCCGTCGCGCTCTGGCCGCTGCTGGCGGTCCTCTCCGCGCGACGCGCGCACCTCGCCGTCACCGCCGCCGGCGCGCCGTCCGTCGTCCTGGACCAGTCGGTCGCGGGCATCGCGCCGCCGGACGCCGGCCCGGCGAGACCGCATCAGCTTCCCTGAGACGTACGCGCGGCGGGCCGCCGGAGCGCTCCGGCGGCCCGCTGTGTCGGGGTGGGTCAGAAGACGCTGACGCCGTAGCGGCTCAGCGCCTCGGTGACCGGCTGGAAGTAGGTGGTGCCGCCGGTGCGGCAGTTGCCGCTGCCGCCGGAGGTCAGCCCCAGCGCGGTGGAGCCGCTGAACAGCGAGCCGCCGCTGTCGCCCGGCTCGGCGCAGACGTTGGTGCGGATCAGGCCGGAGACGGAGCCCTCGGCGTAGTTCACCGTGGCGTTGGTGGCGGTCACGGAGCCGCTGCGCAGGCCGGTGGTGCTGCCGGAGCGCTGCACGGACTGGCCGACGGAGGCGTTGCCCGCCCCGGTGATGTCCCGGTAGCTGCCGTTGTAGAGGTAGACGTTGCCGGCGGCGTTGGCCGAGTTGCTGTGCCGGACGATGCCGTAGTCGTTGCCCGGGAAGCTGGTGCCGGTGCGGGTGCCGATCAGCGCGGTCTGGGCGGAGTTCGAGTACCAACTCGACGAGATGTTGGTGCAGTGCCCGGCGGTCAGGAAGTAGTAGGTGCTGCCGCTGCGGACGTTGAAGCCGAGCGAGCAGCGACCGCCACCGCCGGCGTAGATGGCCTGGCCGCCGGAGATCCGGGTGCTCAGCACGCCGGCCTCGGCCTCGATCCGGACCGCGCCGTTGGCCCGCGCGGCGGCCGCCTTGACCCGCTCCAGCTTCGCGCCGGTGACGGTGCTGTCGACGGAGACGACGACCTGGTTGGTGACCGGGTCGCTCCACCACGCGGTGCCCGGGATCTTGGCGGAGCGCTCCAGGTCCGCGGTGGCCCGGTTGAGCTCGGCGGCGCCCCGGGTGACGTAGCGGACTGTGGCGCCGGCGTTGCTCGCCTTGCGGGCGGCCGCCGCGTCGGTGACGGTGACGACGGACTTGCCGTTGGCGTCGATGTACGAGCCGGCGGAGCGGTCGCCCAGCTCGGCGGCGAGGGCGGCGGCGGTGTCCGGGGAGGCGGCGGGGGCCGCGTGGGCGGGCGCGCCGATGAGCGTGCCGACGACCAGGGCTCCGCCCACGGCAAGGGTGGCGGCGTGGCGGATCGGGGACCTCGTGGGTCGCATGTAACGAACCTCCAGGGAGGGAGCGGCGGCCCGCGCCGGGACCGGCTGGGCCAGCGGACAGGCCGGCCGAACTGGGGGAATCGGCCGGGACTCACTGAAGTATTCACATACTTAAGTGTGCAGGCAAGACCCGGCTTTGTCCTTTTCGCCCCGACCGTGACCGCCGCCGGCCGGAAACGCCCCGAACACAGACGGCCGCCTATACCCGGTGGTCACCGCCCGTCTTCGTTCAGCCGACGCGGCGGCGGGCGCCCGGACCCGGCGTCGGCAGCACATCCCGGGGCGCGCCCACCTCGTGGCCGTCCGCGCAGCGGAGCACGACGTCCACCGGCGCCCCGCAGTCGCGGTGCACGACGGCCAGCGGCGAACCCTCCGGGTCGGCCAGGTAGCGGTCGCCCCAGCCGAGCACCGCGACCAGCACCGGCCACAGGTCGAGCCCCTTCTCGGTCAGCCGGTACTCGTGGCGCACCCGGCTCCCCGGCTCCCGGTAGGGCTCGCGGCGCAGCACCCCCTGGTCGACCAGGGTGGCGAGCCGGTTGGTGAGCACCTGCCGCGGTATCCCGGTGCGGACGCGCATGTCGTCGAAGCGGCGCACGCCGTTGAACACCTCGCGGAGCACCACGAGGGTCCACCGTTCGCCGAGCACCTCCATGGCCCGGGCGATGGTGCAGTTCTCGATCGACCAATCAAGCGCCGTGGGCCTCATGCCCACCACGCTAGGTCTCGTTGACAGACTCAGCAACGGGGTAGGCTGAGTCCATGACGCAGACGCAGGATCAGGTGCGTACCCGCACCTTCTCGTGGTCCGACCCGGCGGAGAACGCCGCCCAGTTGGGCCGGCGCAGCGGCCTGGAGACGCTCCGGTCGATGCTCGCCGGCGAGCTGCCCGCGCCGCCGGTGACGCACCTGCTCGGCATGTCCCGCATGACGGTCGACGAGGGGCGGGTGACCGTCGAGCTGGTGCCGCAGGAGTTCCACTACAACCCGCTCGGCAGCGTCCACGGCGGCGTCATCTCCACGCTTCTGGACACCGCCGCCGGCTGCGCCGTGCACTCCACGTTGCCGGCCGGCGTCGGTTACACCTCGCTGGACCTGAACGTGAAGTTCCTCCGGCCGGTCACCGTGGACTCCGGCACCCTGCGCTGCGAGGGCGCCGTGCTGCAGAGCGGCCGGCGCACCGCCCTGGCCGAGGCCCGCCTGCTGGACGCCCGAGACCGCCTGGTAGCCCACGCCACCAGCAGCTGCCTCCTCTTCCCCCTCACCCCGACCCCCTGACCCGCCCCCTGCCTCCCCTTCGCCCCGCGATCGTGCGGTCTCGGCCTTGCGGTTCGCGGCTCGTGCGGCTCTCGCCGGGCAGAGCGCACGATCGCGGGACGAGAGGGAGGGGTGGGGGTTAGTTCACCTGGGGCTTGAGGTCGGTGGGTGAGGGGGTCCAGGTGTCGGGGGTGGCGGGAACCTGCTCGCCGGAGCGGATGTCCTTGACCTCGTCGGCGGCGCCCTCCGCCCCCGGGAACCAGACGTACGGGATGCCGCGCCGCTCGGCGTACCGGATCTGCTTGCCGAACTTCGCCGCGCTCGGCGACACCTCCGTCGGCACCCCGCGACGACGCAGCGCGTCGGCCACCCGGTTGCTGGCCCGGCGCTCCTCCTCGCTGGTCACCGCCACCAGAACGCAGGTCGGCACGTCTCGGGAGACGGTCAGGGCGCCGGTGCCGAAGAGCAGGCCGAGCAGGCGGGTGACGCCGATCGAGATGCCCACGCCCGGGAACCGGACCGCGCCCGCGCTGGCGAGGTTGTCGTAGCGGCCGCCGGAGCAGACCGAACCGTAGCGCTCGTAGCCGCGCAGCTGCGTCTCGTAGACGGTGCCCGTGTAGTAGTCCAGGCCGCGGGCGATCCGCAGGTCGGCCACGCAGAGCCCCGGCGAGTGCTCGGCGGCGGTCTCCACCACCCGGACCAGCTCCTCGATCCCCTCGTCGAGCAGCGGGTCGCTCACTCCGAGGGCCCGCACGGCGTCGGCGAACGACGCGTCCGGGGCGGAGATCTCGGCCAGCGCCAGGCATGCCTTGGCCTGCGCCTCGCTCGCCCCGGCGGTCTGGGCCAGCAGCTCGGCGACCTTCGCCGGCCCGATCTTGTCGAGCTTGTCGACCGCCCGCAGCGCCGCCTCGGTGTCGGTCAGGCCGATCCCCCGGTAGAAGCCCTCGCAGATCTTGCGGTTGTTGACCTGGATCAGCACCGGCGGGATCGGCAGGGACCGCAGCGCGTCCCCGATCACCAGCGGGATCTCCGCCTCGTGGTGCGCGCCGAGGGTGTCCCGGTCGACGATGTCGATGTCGGCCTGGACAAACTCGCGGTAGCGCCCCTCCTGCGGCCGCTCACCCCGCCACACCTTCTGGATCTGGTAGCGGCGGAACGGGAACTGCAGCTTGCCCGCGTTCTCCAGCACGTACCGGGCGAACGGCACGGTCAGGTCGAAGTGTAGGCCGAGCGCGTCGTCACCGGCGGCGCCGGACTCGTCCGCCTGCAACCGGCGGATCAGGTAGACCTCCTTCGAGGTCTCCCCCTTGCGCAGCAGCTGGTCGAGTGGCTCGACCGCGCGGGTCTCCAGCGGGGCGAACCCGTACAGCTCGAAGGCGTTGCGGATCCGGTCGAGCACGTACTGCTCGATCATCCGCTGCGGCGGCGTCCACTCCGGGAAGCCGGAGATGGGCGTGGGCTTGCTCATGACGTACTCCTTGGGTGCCGCGCCGACCGCGCGGCGAGGTCGTGGGTCGCGGTGGCTACAGACCGCGGCTGGGTGCGGCCGGGCGCGCGGGGCCGGACTCCGCCACCTCGATGAGGTACGGGTTGGTCGCGCGCTCGCGGCCGATCGTGGTCGTGGGGCCGTGGCCGGGCAGGACGACGGTATCGTCCGCGAGCGGGAGGATCTTGTCCCGCAGACTGGTCAGCATGGCGGGCATGCTGCCGCCCGGCAGGTCGGTGCGGCCGATCGAGCCCGCGAAGAGCACGTCCCCGGAGAGACAGACCTCGTCGGCCTCCCAGGGCGAGCCGGCGCCGGGCATCCGGAACAGCACCGACCCGCCGGTATGGCCCGGCGCGTGGTCGACGGTGATCTCCAACCCGGCGAGGGCGAGCGTGGCGCCGTCGGTCAGCTCGGCGACGTCGTCCGGCTCGGAGTAGGTCAGCCGGCCGCCGAAGAGCGAGGTCAGGTCCGCGGAGAGCCCCTTCGCCGGGTCGGCGAGCAGCTCCCGGTCATCCGGGTGCACGTACGCGGTGATGCCCCGGGCGCCGCACACCGGCGCCACCGAGAAGGTGTGGTCGATATGGCCGTGGGTCAGCAGCACGGCGGCCGGGTGCAGGCGGTGCTCGGCGAGCAGGGCGTCGAGTCGGTCGAGCACCCCGATCCCCGGGTCGACGACCACGCACTGCTCCCCCGGCGCCGTGGCGACCACGTAGCAGTTGGTGCCGAAGGCGTCGGCGGGAAAGCCGGCCACGAGCACGTCCGCTCCCCTTCCGTCGAGCCGCGGTGTTCCTGCCAGCAGCCTAACCGGCGCCGCGACCGCATTCGGCGGACCCATCCGTCCCGCCCGTCCCCGGGCGCAACAGTGACGCACTCCAATCAGCCCAGCTCCGACCTCGTACACGACATTCACAGCCGGTGGCCGTACACTCTGGCGGGCGTGTGGCGTGGCGCACTGGCCCCGCACGGGCGCGTCGCGTCCGGGACGCCGGTGACGACCAGGGTAGAGGAAGGGGAGCACGGGTGGCTTCCAGCAGGGACCGGCAACGCAAACTCGCGCGGGCCAAGCTCGACCGGCAGATGGCCCGCCGGGCCGCGCGGGTCAGGCGTCGGCGGCAGATCCAGGCCGGCATCGGCGCCGCCCTGGTGTTGGCGCTGATCGTGGTCGGCTCCGCGTGGGCGCTCGGTGCCTTCGACTCCGACCCGACGGAGAACACGGCCGCCGACGAGGTCTGCCTCTGGACCCCGCAGGACGCCACCGGGAACAGCAACCTCAAGGACGTCGGCACCCCGGCGACCACCGGCCTGCCCACCGAGGGCACCCGGGCGATGACGGTGACCACCGATCAGGGCGCGCCGATCACCGCCTCGCTCGACCTCGCGTCGGCCCCGTGCGCGGCGGCGAGCATCGCCCACCTGGCGAGCAGGTCGTTCTACGACAACACGAAGTGCCACGAGATCACCGCCGAGGGCGCGCTGCGCTGCGGCGACCCGAGCGGCACCGGCCTGGGCGGCCCGACCTACTCGTTCTTCGACGAGAACGTGCCGACGGCGCCGGAGCCCAGCCCGTCCGCCAGCCCGGCCCCGGGCCAGCCGCCCGCGTACCCGAAGGGCACCGTGGCGATGATCGCCAACCCGCCGGGCGCGAACGGCAGCCAGTTCCTGCTCTTCTTCAAGGACTTCAACCCGGCCAAGCCGGTCTACCCGATCGTCGGCAAGGTCACCGGCGGGCTGGACGTGCTGGAGAAGATCGGCGCCCTGCCGACCGTGGACAATGGGAACGGGGCCAAGGTCAAGCCCAAGACCGACGTGGTGATCAAGAGCCTCACCGTCGGCGAACCGGCCACCGGCGCCTCGGCGCCGGCGCCCACCGGTTCCGGCGCACCGGCCAGCCCGGCCGCGAACTGACCGCCGCCCCCGACAGTCCCAGCGGCACCGAAGACAGACAGTCCAGGAGGATCCAGGCGTGACGTCCACCAGGGATCAGCAGCGGCAGCGTGCGGCGGCACGCGCCCGGCTGGAGAAGGAGATGGCCGAGCGCGCGGCCCGTGCCCGCAAGCGCCGGCAGGCCCAGGCGATCGCCGGGGCGACCCTCGCCCTGCTGCTCGTGGTGGCGGGCACCGTCTGGCTGGCCACCAGCCTGGGCGGCGACGACGACAAGACCGGCACCGACACCGCCGCGGGCGGTGCCTCCCAGTGCGCCTACAACGAGATCCCGTCGGACCAGCGCTCCAAGGAGACCAAGGACGTCGGGCTGCCCGCCAACGAGCAGTCGAACACCGGCATCCAGACCATGACGATCGACACCAACCTGGGGCCGATCACGGCCAAGGTCGACCGGTCGCTGGTGCCCTGCACGGCGGGCGCCTTCACCCACCTGGCGGAGAAGAACTTCTTCGACAACAGCAAGTGCCACCGGCTGGTGACCGAGGGCATCAAGGTGCTCCAGTGCGGTGACCCGAGCGCCACCGGCAAGGGCTGGCGGGAGACCGACGGCACCGGCGGCCCGGCCTTCCGGATGGCCGAGGAGAACCTGCCGACCGACAAGCGGCCCCCCTACCCGGAGGGCGTCATCGCGATGGCCAACTCCGGCCAGCCGGGCAGCACGGGCAGCCAGTTCTTCATCGTCTACGGCGACTCGCCGCTCGACCCGAACTACACGGTGCTCGGCACGATCACCGGCGGCATGGACATCGTCAAGGACGTGGCCAAGGCCGGCGACGACGGGGCGTTCGCCCAGCAGGCCGGGGGCGGTCACCCGAAGAAGGAGATCGTCATCAACAAGCTCACCATGAGCCCGCCGCAGGGCTGAGCCCAGCACGAACGAGAGAGGCGCCCGCCGGTCCGGCGGGCGCCTCTCTCGTTCGTGGTGTCCCTCGGCGGCGACGTGCCCCTCGTCGTGCGCGAGCGGGCGCCGCGCCGGCGACCCCCGCCGTCCCGTCAGGCGCCGGAGGTGACCCGGTACGCGTCGAAGACGCCGTCGACCTTGCGGACCGCGGCCAGCAGGTGCCCGAGGTGCTTGGGGTCGGCCATCTCGAAGCTGAACCGGCTCACCGCCACCCGGTCGCGGGTGGTGGTGACCGTGGCGGAGAGGATGTTGACCCGCTCGTCGGAGAGCACCCGGGTGACGTCGGCGAGCAGCTTGTGCCGGTCGAGGGCCTCCACCTGGATGGCGACCAGGAACGTCGAGGCCGAGGTCAACTTCCAGCTCACCTCGACGACCCGCTCGCCCTGGGCCTTCAGGTCCTCGGCGTTGGCGCAGTCGTCGCGGTGCACGCTCACCCCGCCGGAGCGGGTGACGAAGCCGAAGACCGCGTCCGGCGGCACGGGCGTGCAGCACCGGGCCAGCTTGATCCAGACGTCGCTGACCCCGCGGACCACGACACCCGGGTCGTGGCTGCTCGCCCGGCTGCGCGGCGGCCGGGTGGCGACGGCGGTCTCGGCGATGTCCTCCGCCGCGCCCTCCTCGCCCCCGTAGGTGGCCATCAGCTTCTGGACCACCGACTGGGCGCTGACCTGGCTGTCGCCGACCGCCGCGTAGAGCGAGGCGACGTCGGCGAGGTGCAGGTCCCGGGCGATCGCCATCAACGCGTCGGAGGTGAGCATGCGCTGCAGGGGCATGCCCTGCTTGCGCATCGCCTTGACGATCGCGTCCTTGCCGGCCTCGATCGCCTCCTCGCGCCGCTCCTTGTTGAAGTACTGCCGAATCTTCGTCCGCGCCCGCGGGCTCTTGACGAAGCCCAACCAGTCCTGGGTGGGGCCGGCGGTGTCGGACTTCGAGGTGAAGATCTCGATCACGTCGCCGTTGGAGAGCGTCGACTCCAGCGGCACCAGCTTGCCGTTGACCCGGGCGCCGATGCACTTGTGCCCGACCTCGGTGTGCACCGCGTACGCGAAGTCCACCGGCGTCGACCCGGTCGGCAGCGGGATGACGTCACCCTTCGGGGTGAAGACGTACACCTCCTGGCTGGACAGGTCGAAGCGCAGCGCGTCGAGGAACTCGCTCGGGTCGGCCGCCTCCCGCTGCCAGTCCAGCAACTGGCGCAGCCAGGTCATCTCGTCGATGTGCGCCGGCGGGCCGACGATCTGGGTGCCCTTGTGCTCCTTGTACTTCCAGTGCGCGGCGATGCCGAACTCGGCGGTGCGGTGCATTGCGTAGGTGCGGATCTGCATCTCCACCGGCTTGCCGGTGGGCCCGATGACCGTCGTGTGCAACGACTGGTACATGTTGAACTTGGGCATGGCGATGTAGTCCTTGAACCGGCCCGGCACCGGCTGCCAGTTGGCGTGGATCACGCCCAACGCCGCATAGCAGTCGCGCACCGTGTCGACCAGGATCCGCACACCGACCAGGTCGTAGATGTCGTTGAAGTCGCGACCCCGCACGATCATCTTCTGGTAGATCGAGTAGAGGTGCTTCGGCCGCCCGGTCGTCTCCGCCTTGATCTTGGCGGCCTTGAGGTCGGTGGAGACCTTCTGAGTCACCTGGCGCAGCAGCGCCTCCCGCTGCGGCTGGTGCTCGCCGATCAGGCGGTTGATCTCCTCGAACCGCTTCGGGAACAGGGTGCCGAAGGCGAGGTCCTCCAACTCCCACTTGATCGTGTTCATACCGAGGCGGTGCGCCAGCGGCGCCAGGATCTCCAGCGTCTCCTTGGCCTTCTGCTCCTGCTTGGGGCGGGGCAGGAAGGTCAACGTACGCATGTTGTGCAGCCGGTCGGCGAGCTTGATCACCAGGACGCGCGGGTCCTTCGCCATGGCCACGACCATCTTGCGGATGGTCTCGGCCTTCGCGGCGTCACCCAGCTTGACCTTGTCGAGCTTGGTCACGCCGTCGACCAGCAACGCCACCTCGCCGCCGAAGTCGGCGCGCATCTGGTCCAGCGTGTATTCGGTGTCCTCGATGGTGTCGTGCAGCAGCGCCGCGACCAGCGTCGTGGTGTCCATCCCCAGGTTGGCCAGGATGGTGGCCACCGCGAGGGGGTGGGTGATGTACGGGTCGCCGGACTTGCGGTACTGCCCCGAGTGCCAACGGGCCGCGGTGTCGAACGCGCGCTGAAGTAGCCGGGCGTCGGCCTTGGGGTGGTTCTCCCGGTGCGTCGCGATCAGCGGCTCCAGCACCTCGCTGACCTGTGAGGTCTGCCAGGGGGCGTTGAAGCGCGCGAGACGGGCCCGTACCCGGCGGCCGGTGGGCGCGCTGGACAGGGCGAAACCGGCGCTGGGCGCCGGCTCGGCCGACTCGTCGGGCCGGAGCGGGACAACCACGTTGTCGATGGGACGAGTGGACGCCGAACGGACGGCCTCCGCCGGGGCGGCCACGCCGTTGCCGTTGCCAGAGCCCGTCACCCGGGCCGTCGCGTCACCGTTCCGGTCGGTCACCGAGCCGTCCGCGTCGCCTGTCGGGTGCACCGTGCCCTCCATCGGAGGGACGACATCGTGGGACACCGGCCTCCTTACCGCTCGCCGGAAACACGCCGACCGTGCGCGGTCGGCCTGGTCTCGTGCCGCCGGACGGCGTACCGCCGGCGTCAGCAAAGGGCAATGCTACCCGCACGGACGGTGCCCCGCCGCTCCGCCGGACGGGTCGCGCCGGGTCCGTCCGACGGTCGGCGCCGTCAAACGGTCAGCAGGGCATGGACCGGACGCGGCGCGAGTCGGTCCCGCCCGCCCAGGAAGCCGAGCTCCAGCAGCACGGAGAAGCCGGCCACCGTGCCGCCGGCCCGCTCGACCAGGTCCAGCGTCGCCGCCGCGGTGCCCCCGGTGGCGAGCACGTCGTCGACGACCAGCACCCGGTGCCCGGCGGTGAAGGCGTCCTGGTGGACCTCCAGGGTGGCCTCGCCGTACTCCAACTCGTACGAGGCCGCGTACGCCGGCCGCGGCAGCTTGCCCGCCTTGCGGATCGGCACCACCCCGACCCCGGTCGCGTACGCGATGCCCGCCGCCACGACGAAGCCCCGCGCCTCGATCCCGGCGACCGCGTCGAACGAGTCCCGCCCGTGGTACGCCACGATCCCGTCGATCACCTCACGGAACGCGCCCCCGTCGGCGAAGAGCGGCATCAGGTCCTTGAACACGACGCCCGGCTTGGGGAAGTCCGGCACGTCGAGCACCCGGCTGGCCACCAGGCGGGCCATCTCGGCCCCGCTGTCCCCGTGTGCCTCGGTGCGTTGGGTCTCCGTCAAGGTCCTGTTTCCCTTCCGACGACGACGGCGTCCTTCATGCTGCTCGCACAGCATGAAGGACGCCGTCAGGTCGCCTCCTACCGGGTCGGTGCCCGGTGGCCGGTCAGCGCCGCTTCGCGCCGCCCGGCCGGTTTCCGCCGCCGCCGCTGGGGCGGCCGCCCCGGGCCCCGCCGGAGCGCTTGGCCGCCGGCCGCGCGCCGACCTTCGGCGCCGCGCCGGCCAGCGCCGCGTTCTCCACGTCGACGTCCGGCTCCCCACCCCCGGTGGGCCGCGGCGCGGCACCCTTCGGAGCGATCTCGCCGCGGGCGATGGCGCCCCGACGGGCCAGGACCCGCTTGGTGTGGGCCTGGATCCGCGGCTCGAAGTCCTTGAACGTCGCCAGCACCGGGGTCGCGAAGAAGATCGACGAGAAGACGGCGACGAGCATGCCGACGAAGAGCACCAGGCCGAGGTCCTTCAGGGTGACCGCGCCGAGCGGCACACCGATGAAGAGCAGACCACCGACCGGCAGCAGCGCCACCAGGCTGGTGTTGATCGACCGCATGATGGTCTGGTTGACGGCCAGGTTGGCCGCCTCGCCGTACGTCTGGTTGTTGCTCGCCGTGATGCCCCGCGTGTTCTCCTGGACCTTGTCGAACACCACGACGACGTCGTAGAGCGCGAAGCCGAGGATCGTGAGGAACCCGATGATCGTCGACGGCGTGACCTCGAACCCGACCAGCGAGTAGACGCCGGCGGTGAGGACGAGGTTGAGCAGCAGCGAGGAGACCGCGCTGACCGCCATCCGCCACTCGAACCGGATGATCAGGTAGAGCATCACCAGCGCGATGAAGATGACCAGACCGAGCAGGGCGCGCTCGGTGTACTGGCCACCCCAGGCCGCGCTGACCTGGTTCGCGCTGATCTGGTCCTCGGTGATGCCGAACTCCTGCGCCAACCCGGCCTTGACCGCGTTGGCCTCCTCGGCGCTGAGCACCGCGGTGCGGAACTCGTAGAACTCGCCGCTGCCGCCGCCGACCGTCTGGGCCGACTCGACCTCGACGCCGCCGGCGTCGTCGGCGAGGACGGTGTTGACCCGCTCCTCGGCCTGGGTCAGCGTGCCGACACTGGCCGGGACCTGGAAGGAGTTGCCACCCTCGAACTCGATGCCGAGGGTGAAGCCGCGGAAGCCGAAGCTCAGGAGCGCGACCAGGACCAGCGCCCCGGCGATGCCGAACCAGAGCTTGCGCTTGCCGATGATGTCGAGACCGGCCTCGCCTCGGTAGAGACGAGTGGCCAGACCGCTACCGGCCATGTCAGGCCTCCTTCACGCGGGACGGGCGGGTGGTGTCCCGCTCGGCTTCGGCCGTCCGCAGGACGCGGCCCAGGCCACTGACCCGTGGCGAGAGGAACGCGCTGGTCCGGGCGAACATGGTCATGATCGGGTGCCGGAAGAGGAACACCACGACCAGGTCGAGCACCGTCGCCAGGCCGAGGGCGAAGGCGAAGCCCTTCACCGTGCCGACCGAGACGATGTAGAGCACCACCGCCGCGAGGATCGAGATCGCGTTCGCGGAGATGATCGTCCGGCGGGCCCGGGCCCAGGCGCGCGGCACCGCGCTGCGTGGGCTGCGACCCTCCCGGATCTCGTCCTTCAATCGTTCGAAGTAGATGACGAACGAGTCCGCCGCCACACCGAGCGAGACGATGAAACCGGCGATGCCGGCGAGGGTCAGGGTGAATCCGATCTGCCGGCCGAGCACGATCAGCGCGCCGAAGACGAGCAGCGCGGAGAGCGCCAGGCTCAGGAAGATCACCGAGCCGAGCAGCCGGTAGTAGAAGAACGCGTAGATGATGACGAGCAGCATGCCGATGCCGGCCGCGAGCAGACCGGCCCGCAGGTGGCTGGCGCCCAGGGTAGCGGAGACGTTCTGCGCCTCCTGCTGCTCGAAGGTCACCGGCAGCGCGCCGTAACGCAGCTGGCTGGCCAGCTCACCGGCGTCCTTCTGGGTGAAGTTGCCGGTGATCTGGGAATCACCGGTGAGCACGCCCTGGATCTCCGGCGACGAGACGATCTCGTTGTCGAGCACCACGGCGACCCGGCACTTGCCGTCGGAGCCCAGCGCCGAGGCATCGCAGGCCTGTCCCTCGTTGTTGAACGCCTCGCGGGTCAGGTTGGTCCACTTCTCCTGGCCCTTGCCGGTGAAGTCGAGGCTCACGACCCAGGAGCTGGTCTGGTCCATGACCGCGCTGGCGCCGCTCACGTCGGTGCCGAGCACCTTGGCGACGTCGAGCAGGTACTTCGCGGCGCCGTCCTCACAGGCCACGGCCTGCTGGTTGGGGTCGGAGATCGACGCCGGCGGACGCTTGTCGAGCTGGGCGCAGCCGATGGTCGGCACGTTGAACTGCATCTGCGCCGGCAGGACGGCGACCTCCTGCGGGCTGAGCGTGCCGAACGGCTTGAGCTTGTCGGCCAGCGACGGGTCGGTGTAGAGGTCCGCCGGGCCCTGCAGGCCGTTCGCCGCCGCCCAGGCCTCGGCGCCGACCTTCTGTTCGACGGCCTTGCGCTGCTCCTCGATGCTGGCCGACACCGGAGCCTCGCTGGTGCTCGGCGTCGGCGCGGCGCTCGGCGTGGCCGAGGCCGAGGGGGTCGGGGTGGCGCTGGCGCTCGGCGTCGGGGCCATGCCGCCCTGACCGCCGGACGGGGAGGTCGTCGCCTTCGGCGCGCCGCTGCCCGACGGGGTCGGGGTGGCGCTGCCCGAGGGCGTCGGGGTGGCGCTGCCCGACGGCGTCGGGGTCGCGGCCGGCGGGGCGACCGCACCGCTGCCGTCGGCGGCCTTGAGGACCTTGCGGAAGCGCAGCTCGGCCGCGCTGCCCACGTTGGTCAGGTCCCGGTTCTCACCGGGCAGGGAGATCACGATGTTGCGGTTGCCCTCGGTGACCACCTCGGCCTCGGCAACGCCGAACGCGTTGACCCGGTTCTCGATGATCTGGCGGGCCTCTTCGAGGTTCTCCGCCGTCGGGGGCCGGCCGTCGACGGTGTTCTTCGCCTCGAGCGTGACGCGGGTGCCGCCGATCAGGTCCAGGCCGAGCCGGGGCTCCAGCCGGTCCGTGAAGCTGCCCTTGGCGCCGCCCGAGAAGAACACCAGCAGATAGAGGACGACGAAGATGCCCGCCAGCACGGCCAACTGCCGGCCGGGGCGCATCTGTCCCTGAGGTGGTGCCACGGCTGTCCTGTCTCCCTGTAGCAGTCGCGCCGCCGTCCGGCGGCGACGGGTCGGCCGGTGTGCCCGGCCGACGGTCCACCCGGGTCACCGGCGGGCGGCGGCACGGCGCCGCGACGGCCGGCGCGGGGGCGCCGACCGATCACGGGGGGTGTGCCGACGCCCGACGTCGACCCGACTATCCAGTTTTCACGTCCCAACCGCCACCCCGTCGGGCCGTCGGACGAACCGGCCGGACCGACGGGAGGCGGGTCACTCCTTGACGGTGTCCGCGTCCTCGGTGACCGGCTCGCTCGGCAGCTCGGCCCGCGTCACCACGCGGGCGATCGCCGGCCGGGCGTAGCGGGTCTGCACGCCGGGAGCCACCTCGAGCAGGACGGTCTCGTCGTCCACACCGGTGACGGTGCCGTAGAGCCCGCCGATGGTCACCACCTCGTCGCCGGGGGAGAGGGCGGACTGCATCGCCTCAGCCTCACGGCGGCGCTTCTGCTGAGGGCGGATCATCATGAAGTACATGACGCCGAAGAGCAGAACGATCATGAGGATCGGCGTCAGACCGCCCGCTCCCCCACTGCCCGCTGCCAGGTAATGCACGGTTACAGACCTTCCCATTGACCCCCCTGCCGGCGCGGGGCGCGCCGGAGCGGAGGCGGATTCTCACGTCCTGTACAGACCGCGGCGAGTCTAGTCGCTGCACCTGGGAACGCCGAACGCGGCACAGATCACGAACGGATCACGGCTACTCGGGCGCGGTCGAGAAGAGATCGGGCGCGGGAGGGGCATCCGCACCAAATGTACCATTCGGTGGGGTGCGGCCCAGATGCCGCCAGGCCGCCTCGGTGGCCACCCGCCCCCGGGGCGTACGCGCCAACAGACCGGCCCGCACCAGGAACGGCTCACACACCTCCTCGACCGTGTCCGGCTGCTCCCCCACCGCCACGGCGAGCGTGGAGAGCCCCACCGGGCCGCCTCGGAACGAGTCCACCAGCGCGGTCAGCACCGCCCGGTCGAGCCGGTCCAGGCCGAGGGCGTCGACGTCGTACACCTTGAGGGCCGCGCGGGCGGTCTCCAGCGTGACCACGCCGTCGGCCCGGACCTCGGCGAAGTCCCGCACCCGGCGCAGCAGCCGGTTGGCGATCCGCGGGGTGCCCCGCGACCGGCCGGCGATCTCGGCGGCGCCGTCGTCGGTGATCGGCACGGCGAGGATCCGCGCCGAGCGGTGCAGCAGCGCCTCCAGGTCGGCCGGGGCGTAGAAGTCGAGGTGCGCGACGAAGCCGAACCGGTCGCGCATCGGCCCGGTCAGCAGGCCGGAGCGGGTGGTCGCGCCGACCAGGGTGAACGGCTCCACGTCCAGCGGGATCGCGGTCGCGCCCGGGCCCTTGCCGACCACCACGTCGACGCGGAAGTCCTCCATCGCGCTGTAGAGCAGCTCCTCGGCCGGCTTCGCGATCCGGTGGATCTCGTCGATGAAGAGCACGTCGCCCTCGGCGAGGCTGGTCAGGATGGCGGCGAGGTCACCGGAGCGCTCGATCGCCGGGCCGCTGGTCACCCGGATGCCCGCGCCCAGCTCGGCGGCGACGATGTTGGCCAGCGTGGTCTTGCCCAGGCCGGGCGGGCCGGACAGGAGGAGGTGGTCGGGCGGGCTGCCGCGGCGCATCGCGCCCTTGAGCAGCAGGTCGAGCTGGTCACGCACCCGGTGCTGGGCGATGAACTCGTCCAGCCGCCGCGGCCGGACGCTGGCCTCCGCGTCCCGCTCCGCGTCGTTGACGTACGCCGAGACCAGGCCGCCGTCGGGACCGGTCATCGGGTGCGGCCCAGCAGCCGGATGGCCTGCTTGAGCAGGACCGGCACGGGCGGGGTGGGACCGTCGACGGTCTCCGCGACCGCCGCCACCGCCTGATCGGCCTGCCCCGCCGTCCAGCCGAGCCCGACGAGGGCCTGACGGACCTGCTCCGGCCACGCTCCACCGGTCACCCCGGCCGCGCCGTCGGCGCCCACCGGCACCGGACCGATCCGGTCCCGCAGCTCCAGCACCAGCCGCTCGGCGCCCTTCTTGCCGATGCCCGGCACCCGGGTCAGCGCGGCCGTGTCGGCGTTGGCGATGGCTTTGCGGACCGCGTCCGGCGGGTGCACGGCGAGCACCGCCTGGGCCAGCCGCGGGCCGACCCCGCTCGCCGTCTGCAACAGCTCGAAGAGCTGCTTCGCGTCGTCGTCGGCGAAGCCGTAGAGGGTGAGCGAGTCCTCCCGGACGACGAGGCTGGTGGCGAGCCGGGCCGGCTGGCCGACCCGCAGGTCCGCGATGGTCGCCGGGGCGCAGTGCACCGCCAGGCCCACCCCACCGACCTCGATCACCGCCTGGTCCGGTCCGGTCGCGGTCACCACGCCGCGCACGCTGGCGATCATCTGGCTCCTCCTCGTCGTACGCGGTCGGCCGCGGCGGCCAGCTTGGAGCGGGTGCCGCCGCGCCACACGTGGCAGATGGCCAGCGCCAGCGCGTCCGCGGCGTCGGCCGGGCGGGGCGGCTCGGGCAGCCGCAGCAGCCGGGTGACCATGGCGGTGATCTGCGCCTTGTCGGCCTGGCCGGAGCCGGTCACCGCCGCCTTCACCTCGCTCGGCGTGTAGGTCTGCACGGGCAGGCCGGCGCGCGCACCGGCGAGCACCGCGATCCCGCTCGCCTGGGCGGTGCCCATCACGGTGCGGACGTTGTGCTGGCTGAACACCCGCTCGACCGCCACGCTCTCCGGCTGGTGCTCGGCGACCAACTCCGTCAGCGAACGATCCAGGTGCAGCAGGCGGACGGGCAGCTCGTCGGCCGGGTCGGTGTAGACCACGTAGTAGGCGACCAGGGTGCAGGGCCGGCCGGGCACACCCTCGACCACACCCACCCCGCACCGGGTCAGCCCCGGGTCGACGCCGAGCACGCGCACGCCGCCTCCTCCCCAGCCGTCAGCAGTACGTGTGTTCGACACCCTACCGATGGGCCGGAGTGGGCGGCGGGCGGGACACGCCGGGGTCGGCGGGCGCCCCCGCAGCGCGCCACCGGCACGCCGCGCTCCCACACACACTGGGTGCCGAGTATGTGTCGTCGCCCCATGTGCGCCCGGCCACACAACTCGTAACTTTGTGCGCCATGACGGCAGAACCCGTGGCGGTCCCCCACGTCGTGAACGTCGACCTCAGTGGTCGGACCGCCCTGGTGACCGGGGGCGGCAGCGGCATCGGTCGGGCCTGCGCCCTGCGGTTGGCGGCGGCCGGGGCCTCGGTCCTCGTGGTGGACCGCAACGTCGAGGCGGCGAAGGCGGTCGCCGCCGAGGCGGGCGGCCGGGCCGAGGGCGTCGACCTCGCCGACGCCGAGGCGGTGGACCGGCTCGACACCGACGTGGACATCGTGGTGAACAACGCCGGCCTGCAACACGTCGCCCCGGTGCCGGACTTCCCCGCGGAGCGGTTCGCGTACCTGCACCGGGTGATGGTCGAGGCGCCGTTCCTGATCGTGCGGCGGGCGCTGCCCCACATGTACGCGAACGGCTGGGGCCGGATCATCAACATCTCCTCCGTGCACGGGCTGCGCGCCTCGCCGTACAAGGCGGCGTACGTCTCCGCCAAGCACGCCCTGGAGGGGCTGTCGAAGGTGGTCGCACTGGAGGGCGCCGCGCACGGCGTCACGGCCAACTGCATCAACCCGGCGTACGTCCGCACCGCGCTCGTGGAGAGCCAGATCGCCGACCAGGCGGCCAGCCACGGCATCCCCGAGACCGAGGTCATCGAGAAGATCATGCTGGCCCGCGCGGCGATCAAGCGGCTCATCGAGCCGGCGGAGGTGGCCGAGCTGATGGCGTACCTCTGCACCGCGCCCGCGGCCTTCATCACGGGCGCGTCGATCGCGCTCGACGGGGGCTGGACGGCGAACTAGTGGCCCTGAGCACAATGGGCGTCATGTCCTCGCCGGTGGAGTTCCTCGAACTGCTCGCCCGAGAGGCGGCCGCGGTCGAGTTCGAGGGTCCGCTGGTGGCCGCCCGCGCCGCCGGCCTCCCCGCCGACCAGCTCGCCGAGCTGGAGCAGGCGAAGACCGTCGCGCTGCGCGTCCGCGCCCTGCTGGAGCGCCGGCGCCGTCGGGAGACCGAGCTGTCCGGCCTGTACGACACGGTCAGCGACCTGGCCGGCCTCCGCGACCTGGACGACGTGCTGCGGGCGATCGTGCACCGGGCGCGGACGCTGCTCGGCGCCGACGTGGCCTACATGACCCTCAACGACGAGGAGCGCGGCGACACCTACATGCGGGTCACCGACGGCTCGGTGTCCGCCCGGTTCCAGCGGCTGCGACTGCCCATGGGCGCGGGCCTGGGTGGGCTGGTGGCGCAGACCGGCGCCCCGTACGTGACGGCGAACTACCCGGACGACGACCGCTTCCACCACACCGGGGAGATCGACGCCGGGGTGGGCGAGGAGGGTCTGGTGGCCATCCTCGGCGTGCCGCTGCGGCTCGGCTCGACCTCCATCGGCGTGCTCTACGCGGCGAACCGGTCGGCCCGTCCGTTCGCCCGCGAGGAGGTCGCCCTGCTGGTCTCGCTCGCCGCGCACGCGGCGGTCGCGATCGACACCGCCCGGCTGCTCGCCGAGACCCGCTCGGCGCTCGCCGAGCTCTCCGCCGCGAACACGACCATCCGGGCGCACAGCAGCTCGGTGGAGCGGGCCGCGGCGGCGCACGACCGGATGACCGCCCTCGTGCTGCGTGGCGGCGGGGTCGAGGACGTGGCCGCGGCGGTGACCGAGGTGCTCGGCGGGGCGCTGCTGGCGCTGGACGCGGAGGGGCGGCTGCTGGCCCGGGTCGGGGAGATCGACGAGCCGGACCGGTCGGACATCGTGGAAGCGGTCGCCGCGTCGCGTACGGAGGGGCGCAGCGTCCGGCGGGGTCCCCTCTGGTACGCCGCGGTGGTCGCCGGCGCGGAGAACCTCGGCGCGCTGGTACTGCGCCCCGACGAGGAGCTGGTCGACGCCGACCAGCGGATCCTGGAACGCGCGGCGCTGGTGACCGCGCTGCTGCTGCTGTTCCGCCGGACGGTGGCCGAGGCCGAAGGCCGGGTGCGCGGCGAGCTGCTCGACGACCTGATCGCCCGACCGCTGCGGGACACCGACGCGCTGCGCAGCCGCGCCCGACGGCTCGGGGTCGACCTCGACGCCCCGCACGTGCTGGTGGCCGTCGGCGATGACGCCATCGCCGCCACCGGCTCGGCGCGGCAGCGGGTGCTGAGCTGGGCCACCACGTACGCCTCGACCCGGGGCGGGCTGGCCGCGGCCCGCGACGGCCGGGTGGTGCTGATGCTGCCCGGTCAGGACGCGGGCGGCAGCGCCCGGGCGGTCTCCCGCGACCTGTCCCGGGTCACCGGCCGACCGGTGACCGCCGGGGCGAGCGGCCCGGCCACCGGGCCGGCGTCCCTGGCGGCGACGTTCCGGGAGGCGGACCGCTGCCTCACCGCGCTCGGCGCGTTGGGCCGCGCCGGTCAGGGCGCGAGCACCACCGAGCTCGGCTTCGTCGGACTGCTGCTGGGCGCGGTCGGCAACGAGGGCGACCGGGACGTGGAGTCGTTCCTGACCGCGACGGTGGGCCCGGTCGTGGAGTACGACGCCCGGCGCGGCACCGCGCTGGTGCGCACGTTGGAGGCGTACTTCGGGGTGGGTGGCAGCCTGGCCCGCGCCGCCGAGCAACTGCACGTGCACGTGAACACGGTGACCCAGCGGCTGGAGCGGGTCGGGCAGCTGCTCGGCGCCGACTGGCAGCGGCCCGAGCGGGCGCTGGAGGTGCAGCTCGCGCTGCGCCTGCACCGCCTGCGCTCCCCCGCCGGCTGAGCACTCCGCCGGCTGAGCCGTTTGCGCCGCGCCGGCCGGCCGGCGCGGGCGAGGCGAGGTCAGCGGGCCTGGATGCCGGCCAGCACGGTGTCGACGACCTGCGCGGGCAGGGTGTGCTCGTCCAGCTCCGGGTTCCACTGCAGCACCCGCTGGATCAGCATCGGCCCGGTGAGCAGGGCCATGGTCACCTCGATGTCGAGGTCGGGTCGGAGTACGCCCTCGGCGACGCCCCGCGCCAGCACCTCGCGCATCAACTGCCGTCGGGGCGAGATGATGTTCTGGTAGAGCCGGTAGTGGTCCGGACTGCGGTTCACCTCCGGCACCAGGCACGGCATGATCTTCTTGGCGCGCGGGTCGATGTTCTTCCCGATCGCACCGACCAGCAGGATCAGGTCGTCCCGGACGGAATGCCCCGTCGGCTGCGGCAGGACGCCCTTGAGCCGGCGCAGCGCGTCCATCAGCAGCATGTCCTTGCCGGACCAGCGGCGGTAGATGGTCGCCTTGCCCACCCCGGCGCGAGCGGCGATCGCCTCGATCGACAACGTTTCGATGGTGCTGCCCTCGGCGAGCAGGTCGAGCGTGGCCTCGATGATCGCCTCGTCGGCGCGGGTGCTCCGCGGTCGCCCGGGCGACCGCGGAGCATCAGCGGTGGAGGTCATGTCGGACATTGTCCCCGACCCTAAGCGGTGCCGGCCAACTCGGGTTCGGCCGTCCGGGCGGCCGTCGGAGCCGCCGCCCGGCCGGGCATCCAGCGCAGCGCGACGACGATGCCGAGGGCGGCCACCAGCGCGGAGAGCGCCGCCGCCCAGTGCATGGCCGTGATGAACGAGTCGTTCGCCGCCGCGAGCAGCTTCGGCGCCGCCGGGCCGAGCTGGCCCGCCGCCGCGTACGCCCCGGAGATCGACTCGTTCGCGGCCTCCCGCGCCTGGTCGGGCAGGCCGGCCAGGGACGGCTCCACGTTGCTGCGGTAGACCGCGGAGAGCACCGAACCGAGCACCGCCACACCGAGCGCGCCACCCACCTGGCGGAGGGTGTTGCTGACCGCGGAGCCGACGCCGGCCTTCTCCCGCGGCAGCGCGGACATGATCGACTCAGTGGCCGGCGGCATGATGTTGGCCATGCCGACGCCCTGGATGAAGTAGAAGAACAGCACGACCCAGATCGGCGTCTGCGCGTCGATGAACGCGAACGCGGCGAGCGAGATCACGGTCAGCGTCAGCCCGACCACCGCGACGGCCTTACCGCCGTACTTGCGGACCATGGCCGCGCTGCGCGGAGCGAAGATCAGCTGGGCACCGGCGAACGGCAGGAAGAGCAGACCTGTCTCCAGCGGGCTGTAGCCGCGCACCAACTGCAGGTAGAACGAGCCGAAGAAGAGCACGCCCATAGCGGCGAAGAAGATCAGGCCGACGATCGCGACCGGCGCCGCGAAGCGGGGCACCTTGAACAACCGGACGTCCAGCGAGGGGTGGTCGCTGCGCCGCTCGATCTCGATGAACCACGCCAGCACCGCCAGACCGCCGACGATCGCCACCCACACCAGCGGACGGTCGAAGCCGTGTTCGCCGCCGTCGATGATCCCGTACGTCAGCGCGACCAGGCCCACCACCGACAGCACCACGCCGAACACGTCGACCCGGCCCGGCTTCGGGTCCCGCGACTCGGGCACCAGCAGCGCGACCAGCACCACGCCGAGCACGATGACCGGCACGTTGATCAGGAAGACCGAACCCCACCAGAAGTGCTCGAGCAGCGCGCCACCGAGCACCGGACCGATCGCGACGGCGAGCCCGACCGCGCCGGCCCAGACCCCGATCGCCCGACCCCGCTCCCGCGGGTCGAAGACGTTGGAGATGATCGAGAGCGTCACCGGCATGATCGCCGCGCCGCCGACGCCCATCAGCGCGCGCGCCGCGACCAGCTGGCCGGGGCTCTGGGCGTACGCCGACAGCAGCGACGCCAACCCGAACAGCACCAGGCCGATCAGCAGGAACCGCTTACGCCCGGCCCGGTCGCCCAGCACCCCGAAGGTGAAGAGCAGACCGGCGAAGACCAGGGTGTACGAGTTGATCGCCCACTCCAGCTCGCCCTGGCTGGCGCCCAGGCCGTGCACCGGATCGGCCAGCGTCCGCAGCGCGACGTTCAGAATCGTGTTGTCGAGGACGACCACGAGGAGGCTGATCACCAGCACTCCCAGGATCGCCCACCTCCTCGGGTGTCCCGTGTTCTCGTGGATCTCCATTTCCGGTTCTCCCCCCGGTAACCCCGTCGGCAAATACGATACGGGGCAGACTCGTAAACGGTGCTCAGCTTACGACGGCCATTAACGATACGGTACCGGTCCGTATCGCATGTGGTCGGCATCACGCCCGACGCGCCTCAACCAGGGCGCACGCCCGGCGCGGCCCAGCCGAGGCGCACCCCGCAGCCCGACCGAGGCGCACGCCCGGCAGCCCGACCGAGGCGCACGCCCCGCGCCCGCCTGCGGGCCGGTGATTCGGTTGCGCCGTCAACTCCCGAGGAGCCGCGCGCATGAGGCGGGCGGGTGACCGCGAGACGGCCCGGATCGGCGCTCGCCAGCACCCTGCGCGTTCGGCACCGTCTCCGCCATGTCGCGGTCTTGCCGAACCGCACGCGATCGACCCCGTCTCCCCCCGCGTCGCGGAGTCGGCGGTCGCCGGGCCTGGCGTGATCGGCCCCGTCTCCCATTTCGCGGGGTAGGCGGTCGCCGGACCGAGCGTGATCGACTCCGTTTCCATGATGTCGCGGTGTCCGCCGCGGCTCGATACCGCGCTTTCCCTGAACCGGAGTGGATCACGGCGGGCGGGGAGCGGCGTGCGGGACCGCCCGGTGGGTGGCGGGCACGTTTCGGGGCTAATGTCCGGTTCTGGTGGCGGTCGGGGTAGTCGTTTAGCCGGGCGTGTAGATCTTGGTGGGTTGTGGCCCCTGTGGGGGCCTCAATCGTCCAAGATCTGCGTGCGTCGCCGGTTCCGGTGGTGCCGGCTGGGGGTGTTTGTGCGGTTCGGGTGGGGTGGGGTGTGCGGGTTTGGGGGTTGGGGTCCCGTGGTCGGGGCCACCCTGGGCGCGGAATGGTGGCCGGGTCGGGGGCGTTGAACACTCCCTGACGGCCGAGGTAGGAGCCCTGGCCTGCTGGCCCGCTCGGGTTGGCGGGTGCGGGTGAGGGCCCGGAATGATGGCCCGGCCCCGGTCATTGGAGATGAACCCCGGCGATCGGCAGACCCCCGGAATGATGGCGGGCCGACGGTCGTTGGAGATGAACCCTGGCGATCGGCGGGCCCCCGGAATGATGGCGGGGCGCGGGTCGTTGGACATGGACCACGCGATCGGCTGGCCCCCGGGAATGGTGGTGGGCTGGCGGTCGTTGGAGATGGACCCGGCGCGGTGAGCCCCCCGGCCCACCCGGTCGCCGGAACCCTCGAAGACTTTTCCCCCTTTTTTCAGGGCGCCGGTTCCTCGGTGCCGCCCCGATATCGACCCACCCCCCAGGGTTGGTGTGGGGCTCCACCCCCGAACATTGGAGCTTCTGACATGAACACGATCATGCGTAAGAGCGTTCTTGGTATCGCTGGTCTGGCTTTCGCCGGTGGCATCGCCGGTGGTCCGATCGCCGCGCACGCCGCCACCCCGGCGGTGGACGCGAAGCCGGTGGCGGTCGTGCAGACCGACAAGGTGGATAAGGGCAAGCTGATTCCGCACGGCGTGCAGGGTGCGCAGTCGCGGATCGACCTCAACGACGAGCAGACCGGCAATGTGAAGGCGATCATCGCCGCCACGAAGAAGTCGGGCATGGACGAGCGGGCCGCGGTCATCTCGATCGCGACGAGCCTGCAGGAGTCGAAGCTGGAGAACCTGGGCCACCTCGGCGACCGTAACGACCACGACTCGCTGGGCCTGTTCCAGCAGCGCCCCTCCTCCGGTTGGGGTAGCCCGGAGCAGATCACCGACCCGATCTACTCCACCCAGGCGTTCCTCAAGGGCCTCAAGCAGGTCGACGGT
Source organism: Micromonospora sp. NPDC049366 (assembly GCF_044466625.1). Lineage (NCBI taxonomy): Bacteria > Bacillati > Actinomycetota > Actinomycetes > Micromonosporales > Micromonosporaceae > Micromonospora > Micromonospora sp. NPDC049366. The sequence goes on along the minus strand of NZ_JBITMV010000013.1, from coordinate 67,262 downwards.
TGGAAGGACATGCCGCTGACCGAAGCCGCCCAGACGGTGCAGGTGTCGGCCTACCCGGACGCCTACGCCCAGTGGGAGCAGCAGGCCGCCGACCTCGTCGCCCAGCACTGGAACAGCTGACCACCAACAACACGAGCAAACACCGCTGGCCGGCACCCCGAACCCGGGGTGCCGGCCAGCGGCGTTCCGCACTCCCCCTCAGCGCTGCCGGCGGAGCATCCGGCGGCGGGCCAGGGCGACGGCGCTGCCCCAGATGCCGCGCCGGAACAGCAGGACGACCAGGACGAAGATGCCGCCGGTGACGAGCCCGATCGCCTCGAAGCCGGAGAAGGACAGCCAGTCCTCCAGGCGTACGACGATGGCGGCGCCGAGCACGCCGCCCCAGAGGGTGCCGATCCCGCCGAGCACGACGACGATGACGGCCTTGCCGGAGGTCGTCCAGTGCAGCACGTCGAGGGAGACGAAGCGGTGCCCGACGGCGAAGAGCCCCCCGCCGAGGCCGGCGAGGAAGCCGGATAGCACGAACGCGGTGAGCTTGTAGCGGTGCACCGGGTAGCCGAGCGCCCGGGCCCGCGCCGGGTTGTCGCGGATGCCGACCAGCACCCGGCCGAAGGGCGAGTTGACGATCCGCCACGCGGCGGCGAGGCCGAGCAGCACGATCGGGAGGATGGCGTAGTAGAAGTAGTAGTCGTCCCTCAGGTCCAGCCCGAAGAACGAGCGGGGCACCCCCTGGAGGCCGTTCTCGCCGCGGGTGACCGAGCGCCACTCGTTGGCCACGTAGTAGACCATCTGCGCGAACGCGAGGGTGACCATCGCGAAGTAGATGCCGGTCCGCTGCACGGCGAGGTAGCCGATCGGCACGGCGAGGACCGCCGCGGCGAGGGCCCCGGCCAGGACTGCGGCGGGGAACGGCAGGCCGGCGTGGATCGCGACCAGACCGGTGACGTACGCGGACGTGCCCCAGAACGCGGCGTGCCCGAAGGACATCAGCCCGGTGAAGCCGAGCAGCAGGTCCACGGCGACGGCGAAGAGCGCCCAGCAGAGGATGTCGACGGCGACTGCCGCGTACAGCCCGTTGGGCAGCCACAGCGCGACGGCGAGGCCGGCGACGAGCAGCGCGTACCGGATCCAGCGGGGCGCGCGGGCGACGGCGACCAGGCCGGACGGCGGTGCCGGGCGACCGGCCTGGGCCGGGCTGTCGACGGTGCTGGTCATGCCGGAGCCTCCTCACGCCCGAACAGCCCGGCCGGACGCCAGAGCAGCACGACGGCCATCACGATGAACACGATGGTCTGGGACACGATCGGGAAGCTCGACAGGTACGCCTCGCCCCACGCCTGCACGAGGCCGATGCCGAAGCCGGCGGCGACCGAACCGAAGATCGAGCCGAGGCCGCCGATGACGACCACGGCGAAGACCACGATGATGAGGTCGGCGCCCATCAGCGGGTTGACGGCCCGCATCGGCGCGGCCAGCACCCCGGCGAGGCCGGCGAGGGCGATGCCGAAGCCGAAGACGGGGGTGACCCAGCGTCCGACGTTGATGCCGAAGGCGCGGGTCAGTTCGGGCCGCTCGGTGGCCGCCCGGACGACCATGCCGACCCGGGTGCGGGTCAGCACCCACCACACGGCGACGCAGACGGCGACCGCGAAGCCGAGGATGAACACCCGGTAGGTGGGAAAGTCGAACAGCCCGAAGTCGACGGAGCCGCTGAGCGCCGACGGGGTGGCGTACGGGCTGGACTGGACGCCGTACCGCAGCTTCACCAGGTCCTGGAGGATCAGGGTCAGCCCGAAGGTGAGCAGGAAGTTGTAGAGCGGGTCGAGGCGGGTGAGCCGGTGGATGACGGCCCGTTCCAGGGCCATGCCGAGCAGGCCCAGCCCGACCGGCATGATGACCAGCGCCGCCCAGAACGGCACGCCCGCCTCGGTCAGCAGCACGTACGCGCCGAACGCACCGAGCATGTAGAAGGCGCCGTGGGCGAAGTTGACCACCCGCAGCATCCCGAAGATGACCGCGAGCCCGAGGGCGAGCAGGGCGTAGAACGCCCCACTCACCAGCCCGTTGAACGTGTTCTGGAGAAAGCCGGTCACAGCTTGCAGTCCGGGCTCGGCGCGCGGAACGCCTCGGCGGCGGGGATGGTCTTGAGGACCTTCACGTAGTCCCACGGCTCGGTGACCTCGGCCTGCGGCTTCACCTGGGCCAGGTACGCGTCGTGCACGACCCGGTGGTCCTCGGCGCGGATCTTTCCGTTGCGCAGGAAGACGTCCTCGACGGTCTTGCCCTCCAGGCCCTTGACGATGGTGTCCGCGTCGTCGGTGCCGGCGGCCTGCACGGCCTCAAGGTACTGGGTGGCGGCCGAGTAGTTGGCGGCGTGCGCGAAGGTCGGCCGGGTGCCGGTCTCCTTCTGGAACCGGTCGGCGAACTCCCGGTTCTTGGCGTCGAAGTTCCAGTACCAGGCGTCGGTGTACGTGGTGCCGGCCAGCGCCGCCGGGGTGAGCGAGTGGATGTCGGTGAGGAACATCAGCCCGACGGCCAGGCCGACGCCCTTGTCGCGGAGCTTGAACTCGTTGTACTGCTTCACCACGTTCACCAGTTCGGCGCCGGCCTGCATGGTGCCGAGCACGTCCGGCTTCGGGTTGAGCGTCGGCGCCTTGAGCAGGAAGGTCGAGTAGTCGCCGGTGGTGTTGGGGAACGGGGCCGCGTCCCGACCGATGACCTTCCCGCCGGCCGCCTGGATGGCGGTGGAGAAGCTCTTCTCCATGTCCTGGCCGAACTGGTAGTTCGGGTAGAGCACGTACCAGTTCTTGGCGCCCTGCTCGGTGGTGCTCTTTCCGGTGCCGTTGGCCAGCATGTACGTGTCGTAGGCGTAGTGGAAGGTGTACTTGTTGCACTTCACGCCGGTGAGCGTGGTGGTGGCCGCGCCGATGTTGAAGTAGAGCTTCTGCTTCTCCTTGGCCACGTCGGCCACCTTCTCGGCCGCCGACGAGGTGGGCACGTCGAGGATGAGGTCGACGCCCTTGCGGTCGTACATCTCGGCGGCCTTGGTGTTGGCGATGTCCGGCTTGTTCTGGTGGTCGGCGGTCTCCACGGTGATGTTCCTGGTCACCGCCGCGTCGCCGTGCTTGGCCTTGAAGTCGGCCACCGCCATCTCCACGGCCGTGACGGAGTTCTTGCCGGACAGCTCCGAGTAGGCCCCGGACTGGTCGTTCAGCACGCCCAGCACGATTTTGTCGCCGGTCAGCTTCTGGTCGCCGCCCGACTGGGGGCCACCGCCGCCGCAGCCGGCGACCAGCACCACAACGGCCGACGCGGCGGCCACACCCACGGTCCTACGCATGCCATTCCCTCCATCCGCGCGTGACGCGCGGGGTCAGCTCCGACATCAGATCCCGAGGTACGACAGCAGCTCGCGTTCCCGCGAGCGCACCTCGGAGTTGTCCATCGCCTCCACGACGCGCCCCTCGGCCAGCAGGTAGTGCCGGTCGGCGACGCCGGTGGCGAAGTGCAGGTTCTGCTCGACCAGCAGCACCGTGACGCCGTGCCGCTTGGCCTCGCGCAGCAGGTCGCCGACCTGCCGCACCAGCAACGGGGAGAGCCCTTCGGTCGGTTCGTCGCAGAGCAGCAGCCGGGCGCCCATCCGCAGCACCCGGGCCAGGGCGAGCATCTGCTGTTCGCCGCCGGAGAGCGTGGTGGCCGCCGAGTCGCGCCGGGCGTGCAGGGCGGGGAACGCCTCGTACACCCGTGAGAGCGGCCACGGGTCGGGGCCGACCGTCGGTGGGAGCGTGAGGTTCTCGGTGACGCTGAGCGTGGCGTAGCTGCCCCGGTCGTCCGGCACCCAGCCGAGACCGAGGCTGGCCCGCCGGTGCGCCGGCAACCGGCCGACGTCGTGCCCGTCGAACTCGACGGTGCCCCGCTGGCCCGGGTGCAGGCCCATCACGCAGCGCAGCAGCGTGGACTTCCCGGCGCCGTTGCGGCCGACCAGGGTGACCACCTCGCCGGCGGCGACGTCGAGGGTGACGTCCCGCAGCACCTGCGCCTCGCCGTACCAGGCGGACAGGTTCTCAATGCGCAGCATCGGCGGCTCCCAGGTAGGCGGTGATCACGCGCTCGTCGGCGCGTACCTCGTCGTAGGGGCCCTCGACCAGGACGGTGCCGGCCTGGAGCACGGTGACGGTGTCGGCGAGCCGCCCGACGACGCTCATGTTGTGCTCGACCATGACGACGGTCCGGCCCTGGCGGACCCGGGCGATCAGCTCGACGGTGCGGTCCACGTCCTCCAGGCCCATGCCCGCGGTCGGCTCGTCGAGCAGCAGCACCTTCGGGTCCAGGGCGAGAGCGAGCGCGAGTTCCAGGGCCCGTTTGCGCCCGTACGCCAGCGCCTCCGCGGGCGCTTCGGCGAGCGCGCCGAGGCCGACCATGTCCAGCAGTTCGGCGGCCCGGTCGTGGTAGCGGCGCATCAGCTTCGCGGACCGCCAGAACCGCCACCCGAGGCCGCTGGACGACTGCAGTGCCAGCTCGACGTGTTCCCGCGCGCCCAGCTGCGGGAAGAGGCTGGTGATCTGGAAGGACCGGGCCACGCCGAGGCGGGCCACCCGCTCCGGGGGCAGCCCGGTGATGTCCCGGCCCGCCAGCTCGATCCGTCCGGCGGTGGGCCGCAGGAAGCCGGTGAGCAGGTTGAACAGGGTGGTCTTGCCGGCGCCGTTCGGGCCGACCAATGCGTGGACGCTCTCCGGCGCGACGTCCAGGTCGACGCCGTCCACCGCCCGGAAGCCCCGGAAGTCGCGGGTCAGCCCGCGAGCCGACAGGAGCGGTTGCCCGGCCATCGCCATCTCCTCGGAGGTCTCCGGCGACGGTTCCGGTGGGTGACCCTGGTCACATGGCCGTCGCGTGCAGGAAACCTACGACCGGGTGCGCGAGTCGAGCTATGTCGGTCGATGACACATTCCCATGCGTCGAACCGTGTCCCGCCGCCACCCGGAGACGCCGGCACCCGGCGCACCGGCCATCGCGGATGGTCGGTGCGCCGGATGGTCGGGCGGCGGAGTGTGGCGACCCCACCTCGGGCGGCGGGACGGTCAGGAGGTGAGCGCCGCCAGGGCGAGGTCGACGTCGGCCTCGGTCGAGTAGACGTGGAACGACGCGCGCACCCGGCCGGCCCGCACCGCCGCCCGCACACCGGCCCGCTCCAGCCGCTCCTGCGCCCCGGGCACCTCCACGGTCACGATGGCGCTCTCCCCCGGCGGCCGGCCGAGGCCGGTGAGCAGCCGGTTGGCCAACGCGACGTCGTGCCGATGGATCGCCGGCAACCCGATCTCCAGGAGCAGGTCGAGGGCGGGCGCCAGCGCCACCCAGTTGAACCAGGCGGGGGAGATGTCGAACCGGCGGGCGTCCTCGGCCAGCCGTAGCGGCGGGCCGTAGTAGGAGGCGTGCGGGTCGCCGCCCGCGTACCAGTTGGCGGCGTCCGGCCGCAGCCGCTCCCGCAGGGCCGGGGCCAGGTAGGCCAGCGCCACGCCCCGCATCCCCATGAGCCACTTGTACGCCGACACGACGACCACGTCGGCGCGCGCCGCGTCGAAGGGCAGCCAGCCCGCCGCCTGGGTGGCGTCCACCGCGACCAGTGCGCCGTGCGCCCGGGCCGCGGCGACGATCTCGTCGTACGCGGCGACGGTGCCGTCGGAGGACTGCACGAGGCTGAACGCGACCAGGTCCGTGTCGGCGTCGATCGCGTCGACCAGGCCGGCGAGCGGGACGGTGCGGACGTCGACGCCGCGCTCGGCCTGCACCAGCCAAGGGAACAGGTTGGAGGTGAACTCCACCTCGGGCACCACGACCGTCGCGCCCGGGGGCAGCGCCGCCGCGACGGGCGCGAGCAGCTGCGACGCGGTGGCACCGACGGCGATGTCCTCGGCCGGTACGCCGCCCACCAGCCGGGCGAAGGCGGCCCGGCACCGGCCGACCGACTCGCCCCACCCCTCCCAGGAGGTCGCGCCGACACGCCAGTCGGCCAGCGCCTCCTGCAACGCGGTCCACGCCGGCTCGGGCGGCAGCCCGTAGCTGGCGGTGTTCAGCCAGCCGGGTCGCGGCTGCCACAGCTTCTGCGCCTCGTCGAACTCCATGACCTCGACGCTAGCCACGCCGCCGGCGGAGCTGGACAGCCAATGCGCGGTCGGCGGCCTTCCCGGCCGCCGCCGCGCGACGCCGGGCGGGTCAGGCCGCCGGCGTCAGGACTCGCCGGACGACGGCGGTGACGAGCGCGATCAGCGCGGCGCTGAGGACGTTCACCGCGACGGCGATGAGCACCTGCTCCATGGTGTCTCCCCGGTTCGGAGGTCGTGCGCACCACCTCGGTGCGCCCCGGACGACCGTAGGGTCGCCAGCTGGCGCGCAGGTGTACGCAGAGTTATATCTGCTGGTCAGAGTGGGTCAGCTGACGTTGGCCGGGCCGAGGACGCTCTTCAGGTCACCCATCAGCGCGGTGGTGGGCGCGACCCGGAACGGCCCCAGCCGCAGGGTGGTGGTCTTGCCGCCGTTGAGCAGCTTGACGTGCACCTCGGTGTCGCCCGGGTGCAGCACCAGGGTCTCCTTGAGCCGCTCGACCAGCGGCGGGGTGCAGCGGTGCACCGGGATGGTCAGGGTCACCGGCTTGTTCGTCGCGCTGGTGCTGACATCCGGCATGGACATGTCCATCGCCATGATCCGCGGGGTGTCGTCACGGCGGTCGACCCGTCCCTTGACCACCACGATCGCGTCCTCGGCGATGTACTGCCCGATCACCTCGTACGTGTTGGGGAAGAACAGGGCCTCCACCCCGCCGGCGAGGTCTTCGAGGGTGGCCGAGGCCCAGGCGCGGCCCTGCTTGGTGACCCGGCGCTGCACGCCGGAGAGGATCCCGGCCAGGGTGACCACGGCGCCGTCGGGCACCGCGCCCTCCTCGGCGAGCGCGGCGATGGTGGTGTCCGCCGCCGCGTTCAGGATGTGCTCCAAGCCGAACAGCGGGTGGTCGGAGACGTAGAGGCCCAGCATCTCCCGCTCGAAGGCGAGCTTGTCCCGCTTGTCCCACTCCCCGTCACCGATGATCGGCATCACCGTGCTGCTGGCCGTGGTCTCCACGTCACCGAAGCCGGCGCCGAACAGGTCGTACTGGCCGGTGGCCTCCTTGCGCTTGACGTCGGCGTACGCGTCGATGGCGTCGGCGTGGACCTGGAGCAGGCCCTTGCGGGTGTGCCCGAGCGAGTCGAACGCACCGGCCTTGATCAGCGATTCGATGGTCTTCTTGTTGCAGACCACCGCGTCCACCTTCGACAGGAAGTCGTAGAAGTCGGTGTACTCGCCCTTCTCGTCCCGACAGCGCATGATCGCGGCGACCACGTTCGCGCCGACGTTGCGGATGGCGGCGAGGCCGAAGCGGATGTCCTTCCCGACCGGGGTGAACGGGCCGGCGGAGGTGTTCACGTCCGGCGGCAACACCTGGATGCCCATCCGGCGGCACTCCGACAGGTAGAGCGCCATCTTGTCCTTGTCGTCACCGACAGAGGTGAGCAGCGCCGCCATGTACTCGGCCGGGTAGTGCGCCTTGAGGTAGGCCGTCCAGTAGGACACCAGCCCGTACGCCGCGGAGTGCGCCTTGTTGAAGGCGTAGCCGGCGAACGGGACCAGCACGTCCCACACCGCCTGGATCGCCTCGTCGGAGTAGCCGCGCTCGCGGCAGCCGTCGCGGAACGGCACGAACTCCTTGTCGAGGATCTCCTTCTTCTTCTTGCCCATCGCCCGGCGCAGCAGGTCGGCCTGGCCGAGGCTGTAGCCGGCGAGGATCTGCGCGGCGCGCTGCACCTGCTCCTGGTAGACGATGAGGCCATAGGTGGGGGCGAGGATCTCGCGCAGCGGCTCCTCCAGCTCCGGGTGGATCGGCGTGATCTCCTGGAGGCCGTTCTTGCGCAGCGCGTAGTTGGTGTGCGAGTCGACGCCCATCGGGCCGGGCCGGTAGAGCGCCAGCACGGCGGAGATGTCCTCGAAGTTGTCCGGCTTCATCAGCCGCAGCAGGGAGCGCATCGGCCCGCCGTCGAGCTGGAACACGCCCAGGGTGTCGCCGCGGGCGAGCAGCTCGTAGGCGGCCTTGTCGTCCAGCGGCAGGGCCAGCAGGTCCAGGTCCTCGCCGTGGTTGGACTGGATGTTCTTGACCGCGTCGTCGATGATCGTCAGGTTGCGCAGGCCCAGGAAATCCATCTTCAACAGCCCGAGCGACTCGCACGTCGGGTAGTCGAACTGGGTGATGATCACGCCGTCGGAGTCACGCCGCATCAGCGGGACGTGCTCGATGATCGGTTCGGCGGACATGATGACGCCGGCGGCGTGCACACCGGTCTGCCGGATCAGCCCCTCGATGCCCTTCGCGGTGTCGATGACCTTCTTGACGTCCGGGTCGGACTCGTAGAGGCCCCGGATCTCGCCGGCCTCCGCGTAACGGGGGTGCTTCGGGTCGAAGATGCCGGTCAGCGGGATGTCCTTGCCCATGACGGCCGGGGGCATCGCCTTGGTGATCCGGTCGCCCACCGCGTACGGGTAGCCGAGCACCCGGGCCGAGTCCTTGATCGCGGCCTTGGCCTTGATCGTGCCGAAGGTGGCGATCTGCGCGACCTTGTCCTCGCCCCACTTGTCGGTCACGTACTTGATGACCTCGCCGCGCCGACGCTCGTCGAAGTCGATGTCGACGTCGGGCATCGAGACGCGCTCGGGGTTGAGGAACCGCTCGAAGATCAGGCCGTGCGGGATCGGGTCCAGGTCGGTGATGCCCAGCGCGTACGCGACGAGCGAGCCGGCCGCCGAACCACGGCCCGGGCCCACCGCGATGCCCTGGCTCTTCGCCCACTGGATGAAGTCGGCGACCACGAGGAAGTAGGACGGGAAGCCCATCTGGATGATGACGCCGAGCTCGTACTCGGCCTGCACGACGTGCCCCTCGGGGATGCCGTTCGGGAACCGGCGGGCCAGCCCCTTGAACGTCTCCTTGCGGAACCACGACTCCTCCGACTCCCCGTCGGGGATCGGGAAGCGCGGCATCAGGTTGTGGAACTCGAACATCCCGGTCGGGTCGACCTTCTCGGCGACCAGCAGGGTGTTGCGGCAACCCTCCAGCCACGCCTCGGAGTTGTCGACCGCCCGCATCTCGTCGGCGGACTTGATGTAGTAGCCGCTGCCGTCGAAGCGGAACCGGTTCGGGTCGGCGACGTTCGCGGCGGTCTGCACGCAGAGCAGCACGTCGTGCGCCTCGGCCTGCGCCTCGTGCGTGTAGTGCGAGTCGTTGGTGACCACCGGCGGGATGCCCAGCTTGCGGCCGATCTCCAGCAGCTCGGTGCGGACCCGGTGCTCGATCGAGATGCCGTGGTCCATGATCTCCAGGAAGTAGTTCTCCTTGCCGAAGATCTCCTGGTAACGGGCCGCTGCCTTCAGCGCCTCGTCGTACTGGCCGAGCCGCAGCCGGGTCTGCACCTCACCCGACGGGCAGCCGGTCGTGGCCATCAGCCCGGCGGAGTGCTCGGCGAGGATGTCCGCGTCCATCCGCGGCCACTTGACGAAGTAGCCCTCCGTGTACGACCGGCTCGTCAGCGTGAACAGGTTGTGCAGGCCGACCTTGTTCGCCGCCCAGATCGTCATGTGGGTGTAGCCGCCGCTGCCGGAGACGTCGTCGCTCTTCTGCTCCGGGCGGCCCCACCGCACCCGCTGCTTGTGGAACCGCGACTCGGGCGCGACGTACGCCTCGATGCCGAGGATCGGCTTCACGCCGGCCGCCATGGCCTGCTTGTAGAAGTCGTTCGCGCCGTGCATGTTGCCGTGGTCGGTCATCGCCACCGCCGGCATCTCCTGCCGGCTGACCTCGCTGAACAGATCCTTGAGCCGGGCCGCCCCGTCGAGCATCGAGTACTCGGTGTGTACGTGCAGATGCGCGAACGAATCGCCCATGCAGAGCGCCCCCCCCGGGTCGGATCATGGGATGGTCGAGGTCGGTCGGCCTACCCTATCCCCGCTGCCGGGGCCCCCTCCAGCAGCCGCGCGGAGGTTCCCCGAGCAGGTGTTGTGGATCTCTTCCCGCCGCTCGCGGCGGTCGGTTGCCGGACTCGCGCCGGGCGTACGACGCCGGTCGGTCCTAGCCTGGAGACCCGCACTCCGGCGAGCCACTGGAGGCGTCGATGCCCCTCCCCGATGGCACCGACCGGCTGGCCCGCGCGGCCGCCCAGGGCGACCCGGCCGCGCTCGACGCCCTGCTCGCGGCCGTCCGGCCCGAGGTGCTCCGGCTCTGCGCCCGCCTGCTGCCCCACCGCGAGGACGCCGAGGAGGCCTGCCAGGACGCGCTGCTCGCGATCGCCCGGGGCATCACCCGCTTCGAGCAGCGGTCGTCGTTCCACACCTGGCTCTACCGGCTCACCGCCAACCGGGCCCGGTCCACCTACCGGGTGCTGCGCCGACGCTGGCTGGTGGAGGCCGGCGGCGTACCGCTGCCGGAGGCGCCGGACCCACGACGGACCAGCGTGGTCGCGGGTACCCGGCTCGATCTGCTCGACGCGCTCGACGCGATCCGGCCCGAGCTCGCCGAGGCGGTCACCCTGCGCGACGTGCTCGGCTTGGGCTACGGGGAGATCGCGGCCCTGCTCGACCTGCCGGAGGGCACCGTCAAGTCCCGTCTCCACCAGGCGCGCCAGCAGGTCCGCCGGCGCCTGGCCGATGGCTAGGCCGGCGCACCCGGCCCGGCGGCCGGCCGCCGCCGAAGCGCTCCTCGCCGCGGCGTTGACCCTCTCGGCCTGCGGCGACGACGCGGTCTCACCGCTGCCGGTGCGAGCGCCCACGCCGACCACGGCCGCCGCCTCCGCCGCCGGGCCGAGCGCCCCGGCGACCACCGCCGCGCCGGGTTCGACCGCCCCGCCCGACGTCGATCCGACCGTACGCCGACCGCCTCCCGCCGCCCCCTCGCCGACCCGCAGCTCGGCCCGCCCGACGCGCACCCCGTCACCGAGCGCGCCGCCGAGCGCCTGCCTGGGCGCGGTCCGCTACGACCTGGTGCTGGCCGAGACCGAGCTGGCCCTGGTGCGGTCGCTCTGCTTCGCGCCCGGCGGGGTGCTGCGCATCGTGGGCATCGGTCCGGGCGAAATCACGGTCGACCGGCCGGAGCTGGTGTCCCGCAACTACGAGGCGGGCGTGCAGGACCTGCGGTTCCTGCGGGCCGGCACGGTCGAGGTGACCATCCCTTACGACGGTCGGGCGTACGTCGTCGCGGTGGTGGTGACCTGACCGGCCCGCCTACCGCACCCGCACGCCGGCGAGCAGCGCGTCGACGAACTCGGTCCCGCCACCGGGCGGGGGCACGGCCTGCACGTACAGCAGGGCGGTCCGATCGGCGGCGAGCCCGGCGGCCTCCACGACGACCGGCCGCGCCCCGGGGCAGGTGAAGGCGGCCACCACCCAGTCGGTCCCGCCCTGGCGGGTCCGCCGCACCGGCGCCGGTACGCAGTCCGCGTGCGGTCGTTCCGCCAGAAAACCCTCCGCGCTGGTCCGCCGGGCGGTGCTCGCGGAGAGGCCGACGAAGGCCCCCGGCACCGTCGGATCCGTGGCCCACCGCCCCGGGTCCGGCGAGACGATCAGCGCCGGTTCCAACGCGCCGTCGTCGCCGTACTGGCCGGCCCAGCCGGTGCCGGTGGCCCGCCACCCGGGCGGCAGGATCACCACCACCGGTCCACTGGCCGCCGTGCCGGCGGTGTGCCGGCGGGTCGCCGCGTCACCGGCCGCCACACCCAGCGCGGCGAGCGCCACCAGCCCCGCGCCCGTGACGGTGGCGACCCGTCGCCGCGCCGACCTGCGGCGCCCACCGACCGCCCTGGTCACGCCCACCGGTCCCGTCTCGGCGTCGGCCGGCGCGGCGACGGCCCGGGCGAGGGCCGCGCGGAACGCCGTCGCGTCGGCGTAGCGGTCGTCCGGGTGAAGCGCGGTGGCCCGGGCGAGCACGGCCGCCACCGCCGGCGCGGGGGTCTCCTCCCCGAGCAGGCGCAGGCCGAGCCGGCCCAGCCCGAACACGTCGGCGCGGGTGTCCACCGCGGCGCAGGGGTCGTCCTGCTCCGGCGCCATGTAGCCGGGGGTGCCCGCCCGGGCGGTCAGGCCGGACGCCGCGGCGAGCGCCTTGGCCAGGCCGAGGTCGGCGATGAGCACCTGCTCGGCGGCCGGCCCGTCCCGGCCGTCGGGGGCGGACCGGAAGAGGATGTTGCCCGGGGTCAGGTCGCGGTGCACCACGGCGTGCCGGTGCAGCACGGCCACGCCGGCGGCGATCTGGTCCAGCAGGGCGAGCGCCGCCGGCACCGGCAGCGGGCCGAGGGCCAGCCGGTCCCGCAGGCTGCCGCCGTCCGCCCAGGCCAGCACGGCGTACGGACGGCCGTCGGGCAGTTCGCCGACCGCGTGCACCCGGACCAGCCGCTCGTGGTCCAACCGGCGCAGCAGCCGCGCCTCGTCGAGGAACCGCTCCCGGACCCGCAGGTCGTGGCTCCAGTTCTCGGCCAGCACCTTGATCGCCACCGGGCCGTCGAGGGCCGGATCGTGCCCGAGCCAGACCGTCGCGAACGATCCCGTGCCCAGCAGCCGTTCGACCCGGTACGGCCCGATGCGCTCCGGTGCGGTCAATCGCCTCACCCCCGCCGAGCGGCACGTGGGCCCCGCTCCCTTCCGACCGTAGAGGCCGCGGCGCGCGTCGGGTACCCGACGAACCGCGGGTGGTCGGGCGGAGACCAACAGGACAGGAGGTTCGACATCCGAGGAGGAGATCCACCATGAACCGCTTCCCGTCCACCGTTCTCGCCGGTGTGCTGGCGTTCGTCGCCGCCACGTCGGTCGCCGCCGCCCCGGCCGGGGCCGCGCCCGGCCCCGTCACCGCCGCGTCGGCCGCACCCCGCCTGACCGACGCCGCCGAGGTCGCGTCCCGCCCCGCCGATGCCGCCGGGGTCGCCTCCCGTCCCGCCGACGCCGCCAAGGTGGCGGCCCGTCCCGCCGGGGTTGCCTCCCGTCCCGCCGGGGTGGCGGCCCGTCCCGTGACGCCGGCCCGGGCCGGTGCGACGACGGCCACCTCGACCGATGTGCTGAGCGTCCGGGGCGCCGGCCCGTTCCGGATCGGCGACCGCCTGGACCGGCTCACCGCCGCCGGCCTGATCGACTGGGTGGCCGAGGGCTGCTCGGGTGTGCGGCACGCCGGCGTGACCGGGCCCTGGGCCGGGGTGATCCTGCTGGCCTTCATGGGAGGCCGGCTCGTCGAGATCTCGACGGCCACCGCGCCGCCGCGCTCCCCCGCCGGTGCCGCGGTCGGCATGTCGTTCGCCGAGTTGGAGGCGATCTACGGGCGGCGCGGTTCGCTGATCCGGAACGACGCGGGGACCGCGTCGGCGTACCTGGTCCGGGTCGGATCCCGGGTGGAGCTGTTCACCGGCCACCCGATCCGCCCGGGCGTCGGTGCCTTCCAGGTCGGGCCGGCGTCCTTCGTCGAGCGCGGCTTCCGCCAGGGTCCGTCCTGCTGAGAGACCCATCCCCGGCCCGGTACGCATCGTCGTACCGGGCCGGTCCCGTTACATCACCGTCGGGCACACGATGATGTAGCCGTAGACAACGGTGTGTGTCACACAGTATGGTGTGACGCATGGTCAGCGACGAGATCCTCCGGACGCACCTCCAGGAGCTGCGGCGGGGCACGGTCGTGGTGGCGAGCCTGGTGGCCCTGCGTCACCCCGGCTACGGCTACGCGCTGCTGCAACGGCTCACCGGCCACGGCTTCCCGGTGGACGCCAACACGCTCTACCCGCTGCTGCGCCGCCTCGAAGAACAGGGGCTGCTGACCAGCGAGTGGAACACCGAGGAGAGCCGCCCCCGAAAGTTCTACCGGACCAGCGACGACGGCGAATCGGTCCTGCGCCGACTCCTCGACGACCTGGCCGCCGTACAGACCTCTCTCACCGGCCTGATCGAAGGAGTGGACCGATGACCTCCCTGACCGACCGCTACCTCGCCGCCACCCTGCGCTCCGTCCCCGCCGCCCGACGCGAGGAGATCGCCACCGAGCTGCGCGCCTCGATCGAAGACATGATCGACGGCCGTTCGGCCGACGGCCACGACCCGACCACCGCCGAGCGGGAGGTGCTCACCGAGCTGGGCAACCCGGCCCAGCTCGCCGCCCGCTACGCCGACCGCCGGCTCCAGCTCATCGGCCCGACCTACTACCTGGCCTGGGAGCGGCTGCTGAAGCTCCTGCTCTCCTTCGTGCCGGCCCTCGTCGGCGTCGTGGTCGGCCTGGTCGAGGCGACCGACGGCGACAACCCCGGCGGGGCGGTCGGCACCGCCATCGGCACGGCGATCCAGGTCGCGGTCCAGATCGCCTTCTGGGTCACCCTCGTCTTCGCGATCCTCGAACGCACCAACGCGTCGCTCGACCTGCCCGAGTGGACCGTCGACCAGTTGCCCGAGCACCAGGCCGACCGGCAGATCACGCTGACCGACACCGCCGCCGCCGTCGGCTGGCTCGTCCTGGTCATCGCGTACCTGCCGCTGCAGCACTTCCACTCGTTCGTGCCCGACCGCGACAACGGCAACCTGCCGATCCTCGACCCGGCGCTGTGGAGCTTCTGGCTGCCGTTCCTGATCGCCGTGCTGGTCGCCAACGTCGGCCTGGAGATCGCCAAGTACCGGGCCGGCCGCTGGACCTGGCCGCTGGTCGGCGCCAACGCCGCCGTCAACCTGGCGTTCTCCGTGCCGGTCATCTGGCTGATCTCGACCGACCGGCTGCTCAACCCGGACTTCGTGGCCCGCTGGGAGTGGCTCGGGCAGGCGGAGAACCTGAACCTCGTCGCCACCCTCGTCGTGGTCGGCACGGTCCTGATCGCGCTCTGGGACATCGCCGACAGCGCGCTCAAGGCGTACCGCAACCGGCACTGACGCCGACGCACGACGCGGCCCGGCACCCACGGGGGTGCCGGGCCGCGACACGTCCACGTCGGACGGCAGAGGTACGCACGGCGGCGGCTCCGCCGGCCATCGACGATCGGCATGGGCAGGTGACGGGCCGCGCGACGGAGACGGGATTGGGCGGTCGCGGGAGTGGATGGGATCCTTGACCAGGTGACCACCCCCACAAGTGACGACTGGCGCCGCCCCGGGCCCACCCGGGAGCAGCGGCGCCTGGACCTCTACGGCGGGCTGGCCCTGACCGTGCTGGCCCTGTTCAGCCTCACCCTGACCCGCAGCACCGGGGCGTTCCTGCTCGGGCCGCCGCCCTCCGGTCCCGAGCAGATCTTCTGGACCGTCGCGGTGACGCTCCCACTGATCTGGCGGCGCCGCTTCCCGGTCGCCATCTCGCTGGTCATCGCGGCCGCCTTCATCGCCGCGCAGGCCCGGTCGGCGCCGGAGACGCAGCTCTCCAGCTGGGCGCTGTTCGCGGCGATCTACACGCTCGGGGCGTGGGGCCCGGACCGGCGGCTGTCCCGGCGGCTGCGAATCGGCATCATCGCCGCCATGTTCGCCTGGCTCGGCGTCTACTACGCGGTGACCATGGGCAGCATCCCGCCCGACGCGTTCGAGCGGGCCGTCGGGCCGGTGCCCCCGCTGCTCGCCGCCATGGTGACCGGCGTGCTGGTCAACGTCCTGTACTTCGGGTTCGCGTACTTCTTCGGGGAGACCGCGTGGCTGGCCGCGCACCGGCAGCACGAGCTGGCGGAGCGGGCGGAGGAGCTGCGCCGCTCGCAGGCCGAGGCGCGTGGACGGGCGGTGATGGGCGAACGGGTCCGGATCGCCCGTGAGCTGCACGACGTGGTCGCCCACCACGTCTCCGTCATGGGGGTGCAGGCGTCGGCCTGCCGGCGGGTGCTCGACCGTGACCCGGACAAGGCGCGTACCGCGTTGACGGCGATCGAGCAGACCGCCCGCACCGCCGTGGACGAGCTGCGCCGGATGCTCGGTGTGCTGCGGGCCGGCGAGGCCGTCCCCGATCCGGTCGGGCCAGCCGCCGGCGTCGACGGGATCGCGGCCGTCGTGGAGCGGGCCCGCGACGCCGGGCTGCGCGCCACGCTCGGCGTGTACGGGGACCCGGTGCCGCTGCCCGAATCGGTGTCCCAGGCGGTGTACCGGGTCGTGCAGGAGGCGGTGACGAACGTCCTCAGACACGCGACCGGGGCGGGCGTGCTCGACGTCCGGCTGCGGTACCTGGCCCGGGAGGTGGAGGTCGACGTGACCGACGACGGCCGGCCCACCCGCCCGGCGAACCCCGACGGGCTGGGCCTGGTCGGGATGCGCGAGCGGGTCGCCACGCACGACGGCACGCTGGAGGCGGGGCCGCGCGGCGGCGGCGGTTGGCGCGTACGCGCCCGGTTCCCGGTGCCGGCTGCCGTCCCGGAGCCGGCGTGAACGCCCCGGCGGCCGGGGACCGGCCGATCCGCGTGCTGCTCGCCGACGACCAGCACCTGGTCCGCACCGGCTTCCGGGTCATCCTCGAGGTGGAGGACGACATCGATGTGGTCGGCGAGGCCGCCGACGGTGAGCGGGCGGTGAGCATGACCCGGGCGCTGCACCCCGACGTGGTGCTGATGGACGTGGAGATGCCCGGCGTCGACGGTCTGGAGGCGACCCGGCGGATCACCGCCGCCACCTCGCCGGAGGGACCGGCGGTGCTGATCCTCACCACCTTCGACCGGGACGACTACCTGTTCGCGGCGCTGCGTGCCGGGGCGAGCGGTTTCCTGCTCAAGAACGGCACCCCGGAGGCGCTCATCGAGGCGATCCGGGTGCTGGCCCGCGGCGACGGCCTCCTCGCCCCGGAGCTCACCCGCCGGGTGATCGCCACGTTCGCCCGGCCGGGCGACCCGTCCGGGGTGGGCGGCACGGAGACCGGTGACGCCGCGCTGCGCGACCTGACCCCACGCGAACGGGAGGTGCTGGTCCTGGTCGCCCGGGGCGCCAGCAACGCCGAGATCGCCGCCGCCCTGCACCTCGGGGAGGCGACGGTGAAGACCCACGTCAGCCGGGTGTTGGCGAAGCTGGGGCTGCGCGACCGGGTCCAGGCGGTGGTGTTCGCGTACGAGCAGGGGGTGGTCCGGGCCGGCGGGTGAGCGGGTCCGTCGCGGGGTGGACCCGGATCTCCACCGGCGGACGGACGGCGGCCGGCGCCCGGCGATTTAGCGTGGGCGCCGTGACCAATGTGCTCCGCCTCGACGGCGTCGACCGCAGCTTCGGCGACCGTCAGGTGCTCAAGAACGTGTCCTTCGACGTGGTCGCCGGACGGATGACCGGCTTCGTCGGCGGCAACGGCGCCGGCAAGACGACGACCATGCGGATCATCCTCGGCGTCCTCGCCGCCGACCGGGGCGCGGTGAGCTGGCGGGGCTTCCCGCTGACCCGGGACGCGCGCCGCCGTTTCGGCTACATGCCGGAGGAGCGCGGCCTCTACCCGAAGATGAGCGTCCGCGAGCAGGTGGTCTACCTGGGCCGGCTGCACGGCCTGACCGCCGAGGCGGCCCGCCGGGCGACGGACGCGCTGCTGGAGCGGGTCGGCCTCGCCGAGCGCGGCGACGACCTGCTGGAGACGCTGTCTCTGGGCAACCAGCAGCGCGCCCAGATCGCCGCCGCGCTGGTGCACGACCCCGAGGTCCTGGTGCTGGACGAGCCGTTCTCCGGCCTGGACCCGCTGGCCGTCGACACGGTCGTGGCGGTGCTGCGGGAGCGGGCCGCCGCCGGTGTCCCGGTGCTGTTCTCCAGCCACCAGCTCGACGTGGTGGAGCGGCTCTGCGACGACCTGGTGATCATCGCGGACGGCACGATCCGCGCCGCCGGTGACCGCGAGCAGCTGCGCCGGACGTACACGTCGCCCCGGTTCGAGCTGGTGGTCGAGACCGACGCCGGCTGGCTGCGCGACCAGCCCGGGGTGACCCTGGTCGACCTCGACGGCGCCCGCGCCGTGTTCGACCTGGCGCCCGGCACCGACGAGCAGCCGGTGCTGCACGCGGCCCTGACCCGCGGTCCGGTGCGCACGTTCCGCCCGGTCCGCCCCTCCCTCGCCGAGATCTTCCGAGAGGTCGCCCAGTGAACACGATGCAGGCCGCCCGGCTGGTCGCCGCCCGGGAGATCCGGGTCAAGCTACGCGACAAGACGTTCCTGTTCAGCACGCTGTTCTTCCTGCTCATCGCCGCCGCGGCGACCATCCTGCCGCCGCTGCTCTCCGGTGGGCCGGACAGCGTGGCGGTGACCGAGCAGGCGGCCGGGCCGCTACGCGCGGCCGGGCTGGAGGTGCGGACGGTGCCCGACGACCGGGCCGCCGAGCAGGCCGTCCGCGACGGCGACGTGGACGCCGCCGTCGTCGCCGGTCCGACCGTGCTCGCCATGGACGAGGCGCCCGACGAGGTGGTGTCCGCGCTGAGCACCCAGCCGCCGGTCCGGCTGCTCGACCCGGACGCGGTGAATCCGGTGGTGGCGTTCCTGGTGCCGTTCGTGTTCGCGTTCGTCTTCTTCGTGACGTCCCAGACCTTCGGCGCGCAGATCGCGCAGAGCATCATCGAGGAGAAGCAGACCCGGATCGTGGAGATCCTGGTGGCGGCGGTGCCCGTACGGGCCCTGCTGATCGGAAAGATGGTCGCCGGGACGCTGCTCGCCCTCGGCCAGATCGCCCTGGTGGCGCTGGTCGCGGTCGCCGGCATGGCGTTCAGCGGGGACACCGGGCTGCTGCACCTGCTCGCCCCGGCGATCGGCTGGTTCCTGCCGTTCTTCCTGCTGGGCTTCGTGCTGATCGCGGCGATGTGGGCGGCGGCCGGCGCACTGGTCAACCGCCTGGAGGACATCGGTGGCGTGTCGACGCCGGTGCAGCTCGCGGTGATGCTGCCGTTCTTCGCGGTGATCTTCCTGAACGACAACGCGACCGCCATGCGGGTGCTGTCCTACCTGCCGTTCTCCGCGCCCACCGCGATGCCGCTGCGGCTGTTCACCGACGACGCGGCCGCCTGGGAGCCGGTGGTGTCGCTGATCCTGCTGCTGGCCACCGCCGCCGGGTTCCTGCTCGCCGGCGCCCGCGTGTACGAGGGCGCGCTGCTGCGGACCAACGGCCGCATCTCGATCGGGACGGCGTGGCGGACCCGGGAGACGCTGGGCTGAGCGCTGCCCTCGGTGGGTGCATCTGATGTCGTCACAGCGACGACAGCAGATGCACCCACGGCGTCATACTGCGACCGCATGCCAGCCGGCGGGCAGCCGGGGCACCGGCCAGGCCGGGTCGGGCTTCCAGGAGGCCCAACTCTCGTCCCACCACCGCTCACCCGCGTCCAACAGGGCCGCGATCCGGTCGCCCTCGGCGCGGATCGCCGCCTCCATCCCCGGGTAGCGGCCCTCGACGAGCCGCTGCGCGAAGATCTCCACGTCCTTCCAGACGTAGCGGTCGGCGTCCGCGGCCCACCACAGGTCCAACTCGTGGTCGAGGGTGTCCACCCCGATGGGTGTACGCCGCAGCGCGTCCTGGAGGTTGAAGTACCAGCCGGCGAAGGCGCGGTCGGCGCCGGACCAGAACACGTCCACCGAGTGCGCCTCGCCGGGGCGCTGGAGCATCAGCTTGCCGTGCCCGCTCCACGCCCGGTGGCCGGCGGTCTGCCACGGGTGCCGGCCGCACGGGAACTCGCCCAGCTCGGGGAAGCCGAACTCGGCGCCCGGCGGCAGGTAGAGGGCGAGCAGGTCGGGACTGTCCTCGACGCAGATCGTCGGGCAGCCGAACCACACCTCGCCGAGCAGGATCTCGCGCCGGACGACCACGTCGCCCGGCGCGAACCGTCGGTCCGTCACGGTCGGGTCAGCCGACCGCTGCCATGACCTCGTCGCTGACGTCGAAGTTCGCGTAGACGTTCTGCACGTCGTCGCAGTCCTCCAGGACGTCGATAAGCTTGAAGATCTTGCGCGCGCCCTCCTCGTCGAGGGGAACGTTCACGCTCGGGATCAGCGAGGACTCGGCCGACTCGTACTCGATGCCGGCGTCCTGCAGCGCGGTGCGCACCGGGATCAGGTCGGTCGGCTCGGAGACCACCTCGAACGCCTCACCGAGGTCGTTGACCTCTTCGGCGCCGGCGTCGAGGACGGCCAGCATGACGTCGTCCTCGGTGGTGCCCGCCTTGGGGACGATCACCACGCCCTTGCGGGAGAACATGTACGACACCGAGCCGGCGTCGGCGAACGAGCCGCCGTTGCGGGTCAGCGCCGTCCGCACCTCGGTCGCCGCGCGGTTGCGGTTGTCGGTCAGGCACTCGATCAGCAGCGCGACACCGTTCGGGCCGTAGCCCTCATACATGATCGTCTGGTAATCGGCGCCGCCGGCCTCCAGGCCGGAGCCACGCTTGACCGCGCGGTCGATGTTGTCGTTCGGGACCGAGTTCTTCTTCGCCTTCTGGATGGCGTCGTAGAGGGTCGGGTTACCGGCCGGGTCCCCGCCGCCGGTGCGGGCCGCCACTTCGACGTTCTTGATCAGCTTGGCGAACATCTTGCCGCGCTTGGCGTCGATGACGGCCTTCTTGTGCTTGGTGGTCGCCCACTTTGAGTGGCCGGACATCTGCTACCTCCGTCTGTCATTCCACGCCTGCGTCGACTGCCACGCCGATCCACGCCGCACCCGGCGATCCGGCGGCCGGTCGGCACCCGCGGGAGACGCCACGCGGGCGGTTGGCGCTGCCGAACCGCGGCAATCCTACCGAGGTCGCACCCCGGCGTGTCACACCCGGCTACCACCGGGGGCTGCGCCGCGTCCTCGGGCGCACCCTGGACACAACGGCCGGGGCGCGAGAAACATGCCCCGGCCGCGCCGGTCCGCCGGCCGCCCGCCCGCTCAGCCGGCGGCGAACACGGCCCGCTCAGCCGGCGGCGAACACGGCCCGGTCAGCCGGCCGCGCGCACCAGGTCCACGAAGTAGCGGTGCAGCCGCCGGTCACCGGTCAGCTCCGGGTGGAACGACGTGGCGAGCAGGTTGCCCTGCCGTACCGCGACGATCCGCCCGGCCGCCGGGCCCTCGGTGACCCGTCCCAGCACCTCGACGCCGTCGCCGACCCGCTCGACCCAGGGCGCCCGGATGAAGACCGCGTGGAACGGCTCGCCGTCGACACCACTGACGGCGACCGGCGCCTCGAACGAGTCGACCTGCCGGCCGAACGCGTTGCGGCGGACCGTCATCGTGATGCCGTCGAAGCCGCGCTGGTCGGGGCGGCCGTCCAGCACCTCGGTGGCGAGCATGATCATGCCCGCGCAGGATCCGTAGACCGGCATCCCGGCGGCGATCCGCTTGTCGATCGGCTCACGCAGCTCGAAGATGTCGACCAGCTTGCTGATCGTGGTGGATTCGCCCCCGGGGATCACCAGCCCGTCGACCGCGTCCAGCTCGTGCGGACGCCGGATCGGGCGGACGTCCGCGCCCGCCGCCGCGAGGGCGGCGGCGTGCTCGCGGACGTCGCCCTGCAGGGCGAGCACCCCGATGGCGGGCATCCCGGTCACCAGCCGCGCTCGGCCAGCCGGTGCGGCTGCGGGATCTCGTCGACGTTGATGCCGACCATCGCCTCGCCGAGACCGCGGGAGACCTTCGCCAGCACGTCCGGATCGTCGTGGAAGGTGGTGGCCTTCACGATCGCCGCGGCGCGCTGCGCCGGGTTGCCGGACTTGAAGATGCCGGAGCCGACGAAGACACCCTCGGCCCCCAGCTGCATCATCATCGCGGCGTCGGCCGGGGTGGCGATCCCACCGGCGGTGAAGAGCACCACCGGCAGCTTGCCGGTCTCGGCGATCTCCTTGACCAGCTCGTACGGGGCCTGAAGCTCCTTCGCCGCCACGAACAGCTCGTCCTCCGGCAGCGACTGGAGCCGGCGGATCTCCTGTCGGATCTTGCGCATGTGGGTGGTGGCGTTCGAGACGTCACCGGTGCCGGCCTCGCCCTTGGAGCGGATCATGGCCGCGCCCTCGGTGATCCGGCGCAGCGCCTCGCCCAGGTTGGTGGCGCCGCAGACGAACGGGACGGTGAACGCCCACTTGTCGATGTGGTTGGCGTAGTCGGCCGGGGTCAGCACCTCGGACTCGTCGACGTAGTCGACGCCGAGCGACTGGAGGATCTGCGCCTCGACGAAGTGGCCGATGCGGGCCTTTGCCATCACCGGGATGGAGACGGCGTTGATGATGCCGTCGATCATGTCGGGGTCGCTCATCCGGGACACGCCGCCCTGGGCGCGGATGTCGGCGGGCACCCGCTCCAGCGCCATCACGGCGACGGCTCCGGCGTCCTCAGCGATCTTGGCCTGCTCGGGGGTGACCACGTCCATGATCACGCCGCCCTTGAGCATCTCGGCCATGCCGCGCTTGACGCGGGCGGTGCCGACGACGGGGCTGGCGGTGGTGTTCGGGGAGGTGGTTTCGGGCACGGGTTATCGCTCCTCGGGCGTGCTCTGGGGGTGGCAGCGAAAATGCTACGCCGGGTGCAACGCCGGGCCGACAGCCAATCAGACCACCGGTGGCCTGCTCTGTGGCGGTCGTCACCGGGGAAACGGTCAACCGGTCGGGACGTCCGCCGGGGCCGTCAACGTCGGGTCGTCGATGTCGAAGTAGCGGGGCCACTGCCGGCCGCGCCCCATCCGCAACAGGCGCACCAGTGGTCGCCCCCGTGCCGTACGGGCGTCCCGGACGAGATCCGTGTGCACCTGCCGGGCCAGCGCGAGACGGCGGCTGGCCGCGATGACCGCGTCGCAGTCCGGGTCCGTCGGGTCCAACTGCACCGCGCGCAGCTGGCGGGTGAGGTCGTTCTCGGCCGCCTCCCGCTCGTCCGGGCGCGCGTCGAGCGCGATCCGCGCCGCCGCGTACAGCTCGACGCCGTACCGCCGCTCGGCGAGCACCGCGGCGGCCGCCGCGCGCCGCAGCAGGTGTGCCTCCAGGGCGCGGGCGGCGAGCTCCGCCCGGGCGTGCAGCCGCTGGACCCGGCCGGCGGTCCAGATCAGGTACGCCGAGAGGACCCCGACGACCACGATCGCGCCCACCACCCACCGCATGCCCGGCATCGTAGTGCTGCTCCCATCCGGTCCCGACGGTCCGTCCGACGCGGGAGGGCCCGGTCACGCCGGGGTCCTCCTGGTCCCCGGCTCAGCCCAGCTCCACCCACTCCTGGTCGATGACCCGACCGTCGGTGGCCTCGATGGCCGCCGCGTACACCTCGAGGACCCGCCGGGCGACCACCGGCCAGTCGAACGTCGACACCACCTGGTCGCCGCAGGCGGTGAGGGTGGCCCGCGCCGCCGGGTCGTCGAGCAGTTCGACGAGCGCGTCACCCAGCGCCGTCGCGTTGCCGGTCGGGAAGAGCCGGCCGGCCCGGCCGCCGTCGAGGACCCGGCGGAACGCGTCGAGGTCACTGGCGACCACGGTGGTGCCGGCCGCGAGCGCCTCGGTGAGGATCATGCCGAACGACTCGCCGCCGGTGTTCGGTGCCGCGTAGACGTGCACGCTGCGCAGCATCCGCGCCTTGTCCGCCTCGGAGACCAGGCCGAGGAAGGTGACCCGGTCCCGCAGCTCGGGCGGGAACTGGTCGTAGAGGTCGTCCGACTCGCCCGGCCCGGCCACCAGCAGCCGCAGGCCCGGACGATGCGGCGCCAGCCGTACGAAGGCGTCGCGCAGCACCGGGAAGCCCTTGCGGGGCTCGGTGAAGCGACCCAGGAACCCGATGCTCCCGCCGCTGCCCGGCGCGCACTCCCCCGGCCATCCGGGCAGCGGCGGCGCGTCGGCGAACTTCGCCACCGCGACCCCGTTCGGGATCTCCACGGCGCCGCCGTCGAGGTGCTCGACCTGCACCTTGCGGGCCAGAGCGCTCACCGCGATCCGGGCGGTGATGCGTTCCAGGACGATCTGGAGCACCCCCTGGGCGGCGGCCAGCGCCCGGGACCGGATGATCGCGGTGTGGAAGGTCGCCACCACGGGCCCACGGGCGGAGAGGACCGCGAGCAGCGACAGACTCAGCGTCAGCGGCTCGTGCACGTGCAGCACGTCGAAGTCGCCCCGGGTGATCCAGCGGCGGACCCGGGCGGTGGAGACCGGGCCGAACGCGATCCGGGCCACCGAGCCGTTGTAGGGCAGCGGGACCGCCCGACCGGCCGGCACCACGTACGGCGGCAGCGGCGAGTCCTCGTCGGCGGGGGCGAGCACGCTCACCTCGTGGCCGAGGGCGATCAGCGCCTCCGCGAGATCCATGACGTGGTTCTGCACGCCGCCCGGGACGTCGAAGGAGTACGGGCACACGATCCCGACCCGCACGTCAGCGCCCTCTGTCCGCGACCGCGGCGCTCCGCTGGTCCAGCCACAACCGCTGGAGCATGTGCCAGTCCGCCGGGTGGCGGGCGATGCCCGTCGCGAGGTGGTCGGCGATGCGCTGGGTCAGCGTCCGCACCCGCTCGTCGAGCGGACCCTCGTCGGGGCCGGGCACCGGCAGCGGCCCCTCGAGGGCGGCGCACGGCGCGTCCGGCTCGTACCACATGTGGGCCACGTAGAGCGGCGCTCCGGTGCGCAGAGCCAGCAGCGCCGGCCCGGCCGGCATCCGGGTCCGGGCGCCGAAGAAGTCCACCTCGATGCCCCGCGCGGAGAGGTCCCGGTCGGCCAGCAGCGGCACCACCGCGCCGGCGCGGAGCCGGTCGACCAGCACGTCGAAGGCGGGCCGCGCGCCGCCGTGGGTGGGCAGGATCTCCATGCCGAGGCTCTCGCGGAAGGCGACGAACCGGTTGAAGAGACCCTCGGGCTTGAGCCGCTCGGCGACCGTGGTGATCGGCCAGCCGTTGGCGGCCACCCAGGCGCCGGCGGCGTCCCAGTTACCGCCGTGCGGCAGGGCGACCACGGCGCCCCGACCGGCCGCCACGTCGGCGGCGAGCTTCTCCTCGCCGTCCAGCCGGAACCCGGCGAGGATCTGGTCGCGGCGCAGCGTCGGCAGCCGGAAGGCCTCCAGCCAGTAGCGCGCGTAGGAGCGCAGCCCCTGCCGGACCAGCGCGTCGAGCTCGGTCTCGGGGACGTCGGGCCCGACCACCCGGCGCAGGTTCGCCGCCAGTCGGGTCGCGCCGCCGCCGCGCCGCCGGTGGGCCCGGTCGGCGCCGGCCCGGAAGGCCGCCGCCACGACCGGCCCGGGCAGCGCCCGGGCCACCCGCCACCCGGCCACGTAGCCGAGCTCGGTCAGGTTCATCGGGGTACGCCGTCCGGTTGGCTCTGCGCCTGCCGGTACACGTGCGTCATCCGCTGCCCCACCGTGAAGATCGACACGGCGGCGAGCAGCCACAGCGCGATCTCCAGCGCCGGGTCGACGCCGACGCCGGTGAGCAGGCCGCCCACCCCGACGATCAGCAGCCGCTCGGTGCGCTCGGCGACGCCCACGTTGGCCGTCATGCCGAGCCCCTCGGCGCGGGCCTTCACGTAGGAGACCAGGCCGCCCGCGGCGAGGCAGAGCAGCGCGGCGGCCATCCCGCGATGGTTGCCCTGGGTGGCCAGCCAGTACGCGACCGCACCGAAGACGGCGCTGTCGGCGACCCGGTCCATGCTCGAGTCGAGGAACGCGCCGAACCGGGTGGAGCCGCCGCTCATCCGGGCCATCGTGCCGTCGAGCAGGTCGGTCAGCGCGAAGATCGTGACGATCACCGCGCCGGCGACGAGCTGGCCCCGGGCACCGAAACCGAGCGCGCCGACCAGCACGCCGATGGTTCCGGTCACGGTGACCGCGTTGGGGGTGACGCCCGCTCGAAGCAGGCCGCGTGCGAGCGGCTCGACGACACGGGTCATCCCCGCGCGGGCCGACACTTGGAAGATCTTCGCCATGGCGGTCCCACGATAACGGTCCGCCCTGGTACGGCGATACGGCCGGTCAGCGGACGCCGCGCGCGGGAGGCTTGTGTCGGTCCCGGAAGGGGTGTGAGATCGGGTCAGGAAGGTGACCCAGGTCACCCCTCCGACCGTCCCGTTACCCGCTGTGCAGCAGACCACCGGAGGATATCGCCGCGCACTCGCCCCGGGCCGCTTCCCCGTCGCGCGGCGGTCGCCACCACCACCGGCTGAGGGAGGTGCGCCCGATGGCGCAGAAGAGTCAGGAGAAGGGGGTCGCCGGCGGGATGCCGGTCGTGACCGACCCCGCCAGGGTCCGCAACGTGGTGCTCGTCGGGCACTCCGGGGCGGGCAAGACGACCCTGGTCGAGGCGCTGCTCACGGCCAGCGGCACGATCGGCCGCGCCGGCACCGTCACCGACGGCAGCACCGTCTGCGACCACGACCCCGCCGCCGTACGCCAGCAGCGGTCGGTGAGCCTGGCCTGCGCGCCCCTGCTGCACGACGGGGTGAAGGTGAACCTCCTGGACACCCCCGGCTACGCCGACTTCGTCGGTGAGCTGCGCGCCGGTCTGCGGGCCGCCGACGCGGCGCTCTTCGTCGTCTCCGCGGTCGACGGCATGGACGCGGCCACCGCCGCCCTCTGGGAGGAGTGCGCCGCCGTCGACATGCCGCGGGCGGTCGCCGTCACCCGGCTGGACCACCCGCGCGCCGACTTCGACGAGTCCGTGGCGCTCTGCCAGCGGGTCTTCGGCGACAACGTGCTCCCCCTCTACCTGCCGATGCTCGGCGACGACGGCGTCTCCACGGTCGGCCTGCTCGGGTTGATCACCCGCCGGGTCTTCGACTACACCGCCGGGCTGCCCGCCGACGTCCGCGAACCGGACCCGGAGCACCTGCCCGCGATCGCGGAGTCCCGCAACGAGCTGATCGAGGGGATCATCGCGGAGAGCGAGGACGAGTCGCTCATGGACCGCTACCTCGGCGGCGAGGAGATCGGCACCGACCTGCTCATCGACGACCTGGAGAAGGCGGTCGCCCGCGGCCACTTCTACCCGGTGGTGCCCGTCTGCGCGGAGACCGGCGTCGGGCTGGACGCGTTGCTGGAGGTGCTGACCGCCGCGTTCCCGTCCCCGCTGGAGCACGAGCTGCCCGCGGTCGCCGGGGTGGACGGCTCGCCCCGTCCGCCGCTGACCTGCGACCCGGACGGCCCGCTGGTGGCCGAGGTGGTCAAGACCACCATCGACCGGCATGTCGGGCGCGTCTCCCTGGTCCGGGTCTTCTCCGGCACGCTGCGCCCCGAGCAGACCGTGCACGTCTCCGGGCACGGCCTGGCCGAGCGCGGGCACCCGGACCACGACGCCGACGAGCGGGTCGGGCACGTCTACACGCCGTTGGGGGCCGCGCTGCGTGAGGTGACGGCCTGCGTCGCGGGCGACATCTGCGCCATCACCAAGTCGGGCAGCGCCGAGACCGGCGACACGATCAGCGCCAAGGACGACCCCCTGCTCATCGCCCCCTGGGAGATGCCCGAGCCGCTGCTGCCGGTGGCCATCGTGGCGAAGAGCCGGTCGGACGAGGACGCCCTGGCCCGCAACCTGGGGCGGCTGGTGGCCGGCGACCCCACCCTGCGGCTGGAGCGCAACCCGGAGACCCACCAGCTGGTGCTCTGGTGCATGGGCGAGGCGCACGCCGACGTGGTGCTGGACCGGCTGCGCGCCGGTGGCGTGGAGCTGGAGACCGAGCCGGTGCGGGTCGCGCTGCGGGAGACGTTCACCGTCCCGGCGCGCGGGCACGGCCGGCACGTCAAGCAGTCCGGCGGCCACGGCCAGTACGCCGTCTGCGACATCGAGGTGGAGCCGCTGCCCCGCGGCGCCGGCTTCGAGTTCGTCGACCGGGTGGTCGGCGGCGCCGTGCCGCACAACTACATCCCCTCGGTGGAGAAGGGCGTCCGGGCCCAGATGGAGCGCGGCCTGGTCGCCGGATACCCGGTGGTGGACCTGCGCGTGACGCTCGTGGACGGCAAGGCGCACAGCGTCGACTCGTCCGACGCCGCCTTTCAGACGGCGGGGGCGCTGGCCCTGCGGGACGCGGCCGAGAAGGGGCAGCCGACGCTGCTGGAGCCGATCGACGAGGTCACCATCCGGGTGCCGGACGCCTCGGTCGGCGCGGTGATGGGCGACCTCTCCGGGCGGCGCGGGCGCGTGCTCGGCACCGAACCGGACCCGGACGGCGAGGGGCGCACCCTGGTCCACGCCGAGGTGCCCGCCACCGAGCTGCTGCGCTACGCGGTCGAGCTGCGCTCGATGACCGCCGGCACCGGCACCTTCCGCCGCCACCTCGTCCGCCACGACCCGATGCCCACCCACCTGGCCGACCAGATCCGCAAAGAATCCACCCCCTAACCCGCCCCGCTCCACCCCGCCCCACCCCCGTCGATCATGCAGTTGTGGTGCCTGCGATATACGCCTCTGCACCTTTTGCGAGGCACCACATGTGCATGATCGCCGCAGCGGCGGGGGGAGGGGGCGGCGGCGGGGGCGGGGTGGTTTACGGGTGGGTGGCCGGGAGGGTGGGGGCGGGCCAGTGGGGGTGGTCGGCGCCGCGCAGGGCCGCGGTGCGCAGGGCGGCGAGTTGGCGCTCCACCTCGGCGAAGTGGTCGGGGGTGAGCGGGCCGCGCTCCACCGCGGCGGCGTTCTCCTCCACCTGCGCCACCGTCCGGCACCCGGGGATCGGCACCGTACGCCCGCTGCGGGCCCAGATCCAGCCCAGCGCGCCCTGCGCCAGGGTCCGCCCGTCGGCGGTCAACGCCGTCCGGACGGCCGCCACGCGACGGAGCCACTCCGGGGCGGGCCGGCCGCCACGGAACCACTCCAGCCACCCGGGCGCGAGTCCGCGTACGTCGTCGCGGGGCAGGGTGGACGTGGCCGTGTACTTGCCGGTGAGCAGGCCCATCCCGAGCGGCCCCCGGTTGACGCTGGCCAGGTCGTGCTTGTCGCAGACCGCGAGCAGGTCAGGGGCGTCCCGGAGCACGGAGAGGGTGTGCTGGACGGCGGTCGCCCCGGCGCCGTGCTGCCCGAACGCGGCGGCGCGGTCGGGGCGGTCGGTGCTCCAGCCGTACGCCCGGATCAGCCCCTCGGCGACGAGGTCGTCCAGGGTGCCGATCAACGCCTCGCCGCGCGGCACGGACAGGTCGGCGAGGTGCAGCTGGTACAGGTCGATCCGGTCGGTGCCCAGTCGGCGCAGCGAGTCGGTGACCGCCCGGCGCAGGTGCTCCGGTGAGGCGTCCTCGCCGGTGGCCTGCCGGGTCGCCTCGTCGAAGGTGTAGCCCCACTTGGTGGCGATCACGGCGTCGTCCCGGCGGCCGGCGAGGGCCCGGCCGAGGATCCGCTCGCTGTGGCCGGCCCCGTACGTGTCGGCGGTGTCGAAGAGCGTGACGCCCAGGTCGAGGGCGCGGCGCACCGCGCGGATCGACTCCTCGTCGTCCACCGCTCCCCACCCGAGCGGCTGGGTCCCTTCCCACCAGGGCCCACCGATCGCCCAGCACCCCATGCCGAGGGCGCTGACCTCGATGCCGCTGCGCCCCAGAACGCGCGTCGTGACTCCCACCGGTGAATGGTGCCACCTGAAACCCGCCCGTCAACACCACGTCACCAAACCCTGCCGGTGATCACGAGGTTCGCGTCACCGGCGACGCGAGATCCCGACGCTCTTGATCAGCCACGTCGACCGGCGAGACTGGCATGATCGTCGTCATGCGACTGCTCGGGGTGGACATCGGTGGTGTCATCATCCAGCCGGCCGACGATGACGAGGACACCTCGTTCTTCGGGCGGAACTACCTGCGTACGCCCGCCATGCCCGGGGTGTTCGAGGCGCTGGGCACGCTCGGCGACGGGTCCTTCGACGAGGTGCACCTGGTCAGCAAGTGCGGCGAGGCCACCGAGCAGCGGACCCGGGAGTGGTTGGCGCACCACGACTTCCACGCCCGCACCGGGATCCCGACGTCCCGGCTGCACTTCTGCCGCACCCGGCCGGCGAAGGCGCCGATCGCCCGGGAGCTCGGGCTGACGCACTTCGTGGACGACCGGCTGGAGGTGCTGAGCTACCTCGACTCGGTGCCGCACCGCTACCTGTTCCGCCCCCGGCCCGAGGAGGTGGCCGCGTACGGCGCGCACC
Source organism: Micromonospora sp. NPDC049366 (assembly GCF_044466625.1). Taxonomy (NCBI): domain Bacteria; kingdom Bacillati; phylum Actinomycetota; class Actinomycetes; order Micromonosporales; family Micromonosporaceae; genus Micromonospora; species Micromonospora sp. NPDC049366. The sequence goes on along the minus strand of NZ_JBITMV010000013.1, from coordinate 37,238 downwards.
TGCCCGGCGTACACCGGGTGGAGAGCTGGCCGGAGCTGGTCACCGCGCTGCGCGGCAGCTGACGGCCCGGCGCGGACGCCGCGGTCGGCGGACCCACCGCCGTCACGGGCGCCGGACGCCGACAGCCCGGGCCGCACCGGCCCGACGGGGTCGGATCGGCGTCAGGACGGCCAGGCGGCCGTGAAGAGGTCGCGGGTGTCGGCGAGCAGCTGCGGCAGGACCTTCGTGCGGCCGATCACCGGCATGAAGTTGGCGTCGCCGCCCCAGCGCGGCACCACGTGCTGGTGCAGGTGCGCGGCGATGCCGGCGCCCGCCACGCCGCCCTGGTTCATCCCCAGGTTGAAGCCGTGGGCGTTGCTCACCTTGCGGATCACGCGCATAGCGGTCTGGGTGAACGCGGCCAGCTCCGCCGTCTCCGGCCCGTCCAGGTCGGTGTAGTCGGCGACGTGTCGGTAGGGGCAGACCAGCAGGTGCCCCGGGTTGTACGGGTAGAGGTTCAGCACCGCGAAGACGACCCGCCCGCGCGCCACGACCAGGCTCTCCTCGGGGGGCGCCTCGGGGGCACGGCAGAACGGGCAGCCCGTCGGCTTCTCGTAGCCCTCGGCCGGGCGGTCCTCGCCCGAGATGTAGGTCATCCGGTGGGGCGTCCAGAGCCGTTCGAGGCCGTCCGCCATCCCGCCGCTGTCCGTGTGCCGCTCCGCCCCTGTCACAGGGGCGATCCTACGGCGGCCGCCGGACCGGTGCCGCAAGCCGTCCACGGCCCCGCCCCGCCGTGCCCCGCCCCGCCGCCGACGGCTGACCGTGCTCGAACGCGGTTGTAGTGGCCTCCCGAGCGCCGGGAGGCCACTACATCACCGAACGAGCGCGATCACCGCACGATCACGCGGCGGCCTCCGCGGCCGACGGGCCGACGTTGCTGCGCGAGGTGACCACGTCCAGGACGTGCGCGACCGCCTCGGCGATCGGCACGCCGTTGCGCTGCGAGCCGTCCCGGTAACGGAAGGACACCGTGCCGGCGGCCACGTCGTCGTCGCCGGCGATGACCATGAACGGGATCTTCTGCTGCTGGGCCGTACGGATCTTCTTCTGCATCCGGTCGTCGCCCGCGTCGACCTGCGCCCGGATGCCCTCGGCGCGCAGCGCGGCGACGAAGCCGTGCAGGTAGTCGGTGTGGTCCTCGCGGATCGGGATGCCGACCACCTGCACCGGGGCCAGCCAGGCCGGGAACGCGCCCGCGTAGTGCTCGGTCAGCACCCCGAAGAACCGCTCGATCGAGCCGAAGAGCGCCCGGTGGATCATGACCGGCCGCTGCCGGCTGCCGTCGGCGGCCTGGTACTCCAGCCCGAAGCGCTCCGGCTGGTTGAAGTCGACCTGGATGGTCGACATCTGCCAGGTCCGGCCGATCGCGTCCTTGGCCTGCACCGAGATCTTCGGCCCGTAGAAGGCCGCGCCGCCCGGGTCGGGCACCAGGTCCAGGCCGGACTGCTCGGCCGCCGTCCGCAGGGCCTCGGTCGCCTCCGCCCAGTCCTCGTCGCTGCCGATGAACTTCGGCGAGTCGTCCCGGGTGGACAGCTCCAGGTAGAAGTCGTCCAGGCCGTAGTCGCGCAGCAGGTCGAGCACGAACGTGAGCAGGGTGGTCAGCTCGCCGGCCATCTGCTCACGGGTGCAGTAGATGTGCGAGTCGTCCTGGGTCAGGCCGCGTACCCGGGTGAGGCCGTGCACGACGCCGGACTTCTCGTACCGGTAGACCGTGCCGAACTCGAACAGCCGCAGCGGCAGCTCCCGGTAGGACCGCCCGCGCGCCCTGAAGATCAGGTTGTGCATCGGGCAGTTCATGGCCTTGAGGTAGTAGTCCGCGCCCTCCAACTGCATGGGCGGGAACATCGTGTCCGCGTAGTACGGCAGGTGGCCGGAGGTCTCGAACAGCTGCGCCTTGGTGATGTGCGGGCTGTTCACGAACTCGTAGCCGGCGTCCTCGTGTCGCCGCCGCGAGTAGTTCTCCATCTCCCGGCGGATGATGCCGCCCTTGGGGTGGAAGACCGCCAGGCCCGAGCCGATCTCGTCGGGGAAGCTGAACAGGTCGAGGTCCGCGCCGAGCTTGCGGTGGTCGCGCCGGGCGGCCTCCTCCAACAGCTTCAGGTACGCCTTCAGCTCGTCCCGCGTCGGCCACGCGGTGCCGTAGACCCGCTGGAGCTGCGGGTTCTTCTCCGACCCCCGCCAGTAGGCGGCGGCCGAGCGCATCAGCTTGAACGCCCCGATCAGTCGGGTGTTCGGCAGGTGGGGGCCCCGGCACAGGTCCGACCAGCAGACCTTGTCCTCGTTCGCGGCGAGGTTGTCGTAGATGGTCAGCTCACCGCCGCCGACCTCCATCACCTGCGAGGAGTCGAGGCCCTCGCCCTTGACGTCGATGAGCTCCAGCTTGAACGGCTCGCCGGCCAGCTCGGCGCGCGCCTCGTCGAGGCTGCCGAACCGGCGCCGCCGGAAGCGCTGGCCCGACTTGATGATCTCCTGCATCCGCTTCTCGAGCTTGGCCAGGTCGTCGGGCTGGAACGGCTTGTCGACGGCGAAGTCGTAGTAGAAGCCGTTCTCGATCGGCGGGCCGATGCCGAGCTTCGCCTCGGGGAAGACGTCCTGCACGGCCTGGGCGAGCACGTGGGCGGTGGAGTGGCGCAGCACGTTGAGGCCGTCCGGCGAGCTGAGGCTCACCGGCTCGACCTCGGTGTCGCTCGCCGGCTGCCAGTCCAGGTCGTGCAGCTGGCCGTCGGGGTCGCGGACCACGACGATCGCGTTCGGGCCGTTGGCGGGCAGCCCGGCCGCGGCCACCGCGTCGGCCGCCGTCGTCCCGGCGGCGACGACGACGGGGTCGGCCACGGCGGGGGTACGGGGTGCGGACACGGTGACTCCTCGCAGCAGACGGTACGGAAGGGGCCGCTCGGGCCCCCGCCGATGCTATCGGTCGCCCCGGTCCCCCCCACCGCCGACGCCACACCCCGCCCCTCCCGGTCCCCCTCCCCCGTCCCCTCCCCGTCGATCATGAAGTTGTCGCCGTCCCGCCCGGCGTGTCGCGGCGACAACTTCATGATCGCGGCGAGATCGGGGGCGGGGGATTGAACCTTTTGGCGATGGGGGCCGAACTACCCGGTGTGGCCGGAGACCGGTACCGGCCACGGGGACACGGATGGGGACGCGACATGGCGATGACGTACGGCGGACGCCGCCGGCTCCGCGCCGGGGTGGTCACCGCCCTGGCCACGGCCACGGTGCTGGGGTGGCCCGGGGCGGCCCACGCGGCCCAGGTGAGCACCGTCCCGGGGCAGGCGCGGCAGGGCGAGTCGGTCCGGCTGGAGTTCGTGGTGCCGGAGGAGCGGGCCGGCACGCAGACCCGGCAGATCGAGGTCCGGCTGCCGGCGGAGAGCCCGATCGCCGAGGTGTACCCCATGTCGGTGCCCGGCTGGGCGCCCCGGATCAGCTCCCGCACCCTCGACAAGCCCGTCGCCGGCATCCACTCCAGCACGGTGACCACGGTCACCGAGTCGGTGACGTGGATCCGGGTCGACGGCGCACCGGCGGGCCCGGCCCGGCTCGCGCTCTCCATGGGGCCGCTGCCCCGCACCGACCGACTCGCGTTCCCGGTCGTCCAGACGTACGCCGACGGCACCGTCGTGCGGTGGGCCGAGGCCACCGGCGCGCACCGGGCACCCGTTCTCACCCTCCTGCCGGCCGCCCCCGGCGCGCCCGACGCCGCGGCCGGGCACGGCGGCCACGGCACGGTGATCGGCGGGGCCACGGACGCGGGCGCAGCGGACGCGGGCGTAGGAGGTGACAACGGCTCTGACCCGGGCGCGGACGGGGGCGCTCCGGCCGCGACCGGCGACCCGGCCGGCGGGGTGAACGCCGACGCGCTGCTCGCCGCCGGTCTGCTCGCCGGCCTCGGCGGCGGAGCCGCGATCGGATGGCTGGCCAGCCGCTGGCGCCGACGCTCCGCCGTCGCCGAGGCCGACGACGCTACGGCGGCCGAGGACCGGAACGAGGCCGCTCCGGCCGGGATCCGCGCCTGATCGACGATTCCGGAGAGCGCCGCTCGACGGCTACCGGAGGGCGGCGCGCGACGGTCAGGTGAGCCAGGACGGGAGGGGTTCGCGGGCGGCGAGCCACTGCGCCGGTACGCCGCCCGGGGTGCCGACGCCCGCGTACGCGGCGACGATCCCGCCCACGATCGCCGCCGTGGTGTCGACGTCACCGCCCGCCTCGACGCACGCGCGGATCGCGGCCGGGTAGTCGTCGAGGCGGCTCGCGGCCACCCACAGCGTGAAGCCCACGGTGTCCTGCGCGGTCACCCGGGAGCCGTTGCCGAGCGCCGCCACCGCCTGCGGCAGGGGCCGACCGAGCAGGTCGGCGGCGAGGCGTACCCGGCGGTGCACCTCGGTGGCCGGGTCCACGGCGGCGGCCACCCCGGCGAGCAGCCGGTCGGCGGCGGGCCGGTGACCGTCGAGCCGGCCCCGGGCGGCGAACGCGGCGGCCACCGCCACGGCGACCGCGCCGGCGATCCCCTCCGGGTGCGCGTGGGTCACCTCGGCGGAGGCACGGGCCTCGGCCGCGGCCCGGCTGGTGGAGTCGGCGAAGTACGCGCCGAGCGGCGCGACCCGCATGGCGGCGCCGTTGCCGAGGGACCCCTGACCGTCGAACGCCGACGCGGCGGCCACCGGCCAGGGCGTCCCGGCTCGGACCAGCTCCAGCAACTCCACCGCGCCCGCGCCGTAGCGCCGGCCCGGGTCGTAACGGGCGGCGAAGGCGCCGGCCAGCGCGTCCCGGTCGATGCGCCCGGCCTCGGCGAGCACGGCCACCACCGAGCAGGCCATCTCGGTGTCGTCGCTCCACTCCCACGGCCCAGGCGGCGGGTCCTCCCGCCACGGCGTCACCCGCCCACCGGGCACGAAGAACCGCCCGCCGAGGGCGTCGCCGACGGACAGGCCGGCGAGGCTGTCCCGGGCGAGCGTCAGGCGGGTGTCGGCGAAGAGTGTGAAGGACATCGTCGTCCCAGCTTGCCCGGTTCGCGGGTGCGCCGCAACGCGATCAACTTGCCACGCCAAGTACCGTCTTGGGGTGGCCACCGTCCTCCTGGTCGAAGACGACCACGTCGTACGCGGCGCGATGCTGCGATCCCTCGCCGATCGGGGGCATGCGGTGCACGCCGTCGGCACGGCGCTGGACGCGCTGCGCCGGGTCGCCGCCGAGACCCCCGACCTGGTGGTGCTCGACCTCGGGCTGCCCGACCTCGACGGTTCGGACGCGCTGCGGATGCTGCGCGGCATCACCGACGTGCCGATCATCATCGCCACCGCCCGCGACGACGAGCAGTCGGTGGTACGCCTGCTGCGCGCCGGCGCCGACGACTACATGGTCAAGCCGTTCACCGGCGCCCACCTCGACGCCCGGATCACCACCGTGCTGCGCCGGGCCGGTCGGGCCAGCCGTACGGTCCAGCCGGCGGTGCACGTCGTCGGCGGCCTGCGGGTCGACGTCGGTGAGCGCAGCGCCCAACTCGACGGGGAGGCCCTGGCGCTGACCCGCAAGGAATTCGACCTGCTGGCGTATCTCGCCGCACGTCCCGGGCGGGTAGTGTCCCGCCGGGAGCTCTTGGAGGAGGTATGGCGGCAGCCATCGGTCGGCGAGGACCAGACAATCGACGTTCATCTGTACTGGCTGCGCCGCAAAATGGGCGAGTCCGCGGCGAAGCCGCGCTACCTGCGCACCGTGCGGGGGGTCGGTTTTCGGCTGGTGGCGCCGGACTGAGGACGTCGCTGGCCCTGCTCACGGCCGGCCTGTGCGCCCTGGCGGCGCTCGCCTTCGTCATCCCGCTCGGCCTCAACCTCGGTGAGCGCGCCCGCGAGGAGGCGATCGCCGACGCGGCGCGACGCAGCGCCCTGGTCACCGGGGCCCTGGCGGTCAGCACCGACCCGGCGGTGATCGAGCGGGCGGTGGCCGCCAGCGGCGACGACGCCGCCGCCCGACCGGTGGTGCACGGCCTCGACGGGGACGCCGGAACGGGCCGCGCCGCCCCGGGCGACCTGGACCGGGCCCGGGCCGACCGCCGGTCGCTGGTGGTCGACGTGGCCGGCGGGGTGGTCCGACTCGACCCGGTGGTGCTCGGTGACCGGGTCGCGGTGGTCGAGGTCTTCGTGCCGGATTCCGCCCTGGGCGACGGGGCCGGTACCCGCTGGCTGACGCTCCTCGGCGTCGCCGCGCTCCTGGTGGGCGCGGCGGTCGTGCTGGTCGATCGGGTCGCCGCCCGGACGGTGGACGCGACGCGCGGACTGGTCGACGCCGCGCTCGCGGTGGGCGACGGTGACCTGGGTGCACGCGTGGAGCCGAGCGGGCCGCGGGAGCTGGCCGAGGCCGGTCACGCGTTCAACCGGATGGCGGAGAGCCTGGTGGCGGCCCGTACGGACGAGCGGGAGCTGGTCGCAGACCTGTCGCACCGGCTGCGTACCCCGCTGACCGTGCTCCGGCTGGACGCCGAGGCGCTGGAGTCCGACGACACCAGCGTCGGCACGTTCAGCCAGGCGGAGCTGGACCGACTGCGCGGGATCCGGCGGATGCGGCAGGCCATCGTGACGCTGGAGGGCGAAGTCGACGTCCTCATCAAGACGACCCGCAAGGCGGTCACCCACGACGCCGGCCCGGCGATGTGCGACGTGAGCGAGGTGGTCCGGGACCGGATGGTGTTCTGGGCGGCGCTCGCCGGTGACCAGAACCGGCCGCACCGGGTGATCGGCGCGCAGCTGCGTACGCCCGCTCCGGTGCCGCGCGCGGAGCTGGCGGCGGCGCTGGACGCGGTGATCGGCAACGTGTTCCGCTACACGCCGCAGGGCACCGCGTTCGAGGTGGCGGTCTCCCGCCGGGACGGGTATGTGGCGATCCGGATCGACGACGCCGGGCCGGGCATCGCCAACCCGGACCGGGCGCTGCGCCGGGGCGCCAGCGACCAGGGCTCCACCGGGCTGGGCCTGGACATCGCCAAGCGGGTGGCGTTGCAGGCCAACGGGTCGGTCAGCATCGACCGGGCGCGGTTGGGTGGGGCGAGCGTGGTGATGCTCCTCGCCGACCCGGAGGCGACGCCCCGGCAGGTCAACCGGTTCGGGCTGGTCGGCCGGATGGCCCGGGAGGCCCGCGAGCAGAAGACCGCCCGCCGCTGGCCCCGCCAACGCCCCACCGATCCCTGACCCCACCGGTGGTTGTGGTGGGACGCAAGTCTTCCTTAGATCCGGGTTAACGATCGCGTCGGCGGGCTCGGTGGCTGCGAGGATTTCTCTCAGGAACCCATCAGTTCCACCGGTTCAGCGCCCCGCGCACCCACCACCGGTGGAGCCGTGCGCGCGGCGGGAGGACGGTCCCCCCACACCATCTCCCGCCGCGCGCCCACCCCTCACACGCCTGCCACGTACGCGTCGATCTCCGCGATGATCCGCTGCTTGCCGGCCGGGTCGAGGAACGAGGCGGTCACCGCGTCGCGGGCGAGCGCGGCGACGCCGTCCGGCCCGCGGCGCAGCAGTCGGGCCGCGACCGCGTACTCGTCGTCGAGGGTGGTGCCGAACATCGGCGGGTCGTCGGAGTTGATGGTCACCAGCACCCCGGCGTCGACCAGCCGGGGCAGCGGGTGCTCGTCGAGGTTGGCGACCGCCCGGGTACGCACGTTGGAGGTCGGGCAGACCTCCAACGCGATCCGGTGCTCGGCGAGGTGGGCCAGCAGCTCCGGATCGTCGGCGGCGGAGATGCCGTGCCCGATCCGTTCCGCGCCGAGGTCGCGCAGCGCGTCCCAGACCGTCTGCGGGCCGGTGGTCTCCCCCGCGTGCGGCACCGAACGCAGCCCGGCCGCCCGGGCCTGGTCGAAGTACGGCTTGAACTGCGGTCGGGGTACGCCGATCTCCGGGCCGCCCAGGCCGAAGCTGATCAGGCCGTCCGGGCGCTCCTCCAGGGCGATCCGCAGGGTTTCCTCGGCGGCGGGCAGGCCGGCCTCACCGGGGATGTCGAAGCACCAGCGCAGCTCGATGCCGAAGTCGGCCTCGGCCCGCTTGCGGGCGTCCTCTATCGCCTCGCAGAACGCGGGGGCGGGGATGCCCCGGTGGACGTGCGAGTAGGGCGTGACGGTCAGCTCGGCGTAGCGGACCTGCTGGCGGGCCAGCTCCCGGGCCACCTCGTGGGTGAGCAGCCAGACGTCGTCCTGGTCGCGGACGAGGTCGACGACGCTGAGGTAGACCTCGATGAAGTGCGCGAAGTCGCGGAACGCGAAGTAGTCGACCAGCGCGGCCGGGTCCGCCGGCACCGGGCTGCGCCCCTCGTGGCGGGCGGCCAGTTCGGCGACGATCCGGGGCGAGGCGGAGCCCACGTGGTGCACGTGCAGCTCCACCTTGGGCAGTCCGGCGATGAAGGTGGACAGGTCGGTCACAGGTTCTCCTCGGCACGGCCGCCGGTACGGGCGACGACGAAGACGCGGCGGAACGGGAAATACACCTGACCGCCCCGGGCCGGGTACGCCTCGTCGAGGCGTACCTCCAGCTCGGCGCGGAAGTCGGCCCACCGCGCGGCGTCCAGTGCCGCGCGGACCGGGCGCAGCGCCGTGCCCTCCATCCAGGTGAGCACGGGGTGCGCGGCGTCGGCCGGGGCCGAGAGCAGGTGCACGTAGGTAGTCTCCCAGGCGTCGACGGCGCAACCGGCACCGGCCAGCAGCGCGGCGTAGCCGACCGCGTCGTCGACCGGCGCCTCGCGCAGCAGCGGGAGCAGCTCCCCGCGCCAGGCGGGTCGGCCGGCGACCTCGCGCAGCGCCCGGTGCGAGGGGGCGTCGAAGTTGCCCGGCACCTGCACCGCCAGCCAGGCGCCGACGGGCAGCTCGTGGGCCCAGCGGCGCAGCAGGTCGCGGTGGCCGGGGACCCACTGGAGCACCGCGTTCGTGACCAGCACGTCGACGTCGGGGGTCGGCCGCCAGTCGCGGACGTCACCGACGTCGTACTCGACCGGGGCCCCCAGGGTGGACGCGCGCGCGATCATCTCCGGCGAGGAGTCCAGCCCGCGCACCCGGCTCCCCGGCCAGCGGTCGGCCAGGGTCGCGGTGAGCCGGCCGGGGCCGCAGCCGAGGTCGACGACCGTCCGGGGCCGGTGGGCGGCGATCCGGGCGACCAGGTCGTGGAACGGCCGGGACCGCTCGTCGTCGTAGCGCAGGTACGTCGCCGGATCCCACATGGCCGCCTCCCAAACCGTACGTCCGTCTTGTTTTACGGTACGGGCCGCCGCCCGCCCGGGCAAGCCGCTCACTAGGCTCAGGGCATGGAGCAGCGCACCTTCCCCCGCCTCGGGCGGACCGTCGGCGTCGTGGGTCTGGGCGCCTGGCAGCTCGGCGCCGACTGGGGCACCGTCAGCGAGGACGACGCGATGGCGATCCTGGCCGCCGCCGTCGACTCCGGAGTCACCTTCCTGGACACCGCCGACGTCTACGGCGACGGCCGCAGCGAGCAGCTCATCGGGCGGTTCCTGCGGTCCCGGCCCGCCGACGGGCTGACCGTGGCCACCAAGATGGGCCGTCGCGTCCCGCAGCGGCCGGAGGCGTACACGCTGGCGCACTTCCGGGAGTGGACGGACCGCTCGCGCAAGAACCTCGGCACCGACACGCTGGACCTGGTGCAGCTGCACTGCCCGCCGACCGCCGTCTTCGCCGACGACGCGGTCTTCGACGCCCTCGACACGCTGGTCGCCGAGGAGGCGATCGCCGGCTACGGGGTGAGCGTCGAGACCTGCGACCAGGCGCTCACCGCGATCGCCCGGCCGGGTGTGGCGAGCGTCCAGATCATCCTCAACGCGCTGCGCCACAAGCCCGTCGAGCGGGTGCTGCCCGCCGCGGCCGCGGCCGGGGTGGGCATCATCGCCCGCGTGCCGCTGGCCAGCGGGCTGCTCTCCGGTCGCTACGACGAGCGGACCACCTTCCCGGCCGACGACCACCGCACCTACAACCGGCACGGCGAGGCGTTCGACGTCGGTGAGACGTTCTCCGGGGTGGACTACGCGCTCGGGCTCGCCGCGGTGCGCCGGTTGGCGCCGCTGGTCGGCGACGACCGCACGATGGCGCAGTTCGCGCTGCGGTGGGTGCTCGACCAGCCGGGCGTCACCGTGGTCATCCCCGGCGCCCGCGACGCCGGGCAGGCGCGGCGCAACGTCGAGGCGGCGGAGCAGCCGCCGCTCACCGCCGACCAACTGGCCGGCGTCGAAGCGGTCTACGACGAGCTGATCCGCCCGCAGGTGCACGACCGGTGGTGACGGGCCCCCGGCGGATCGCCGCCGGGCCCACACCGCATCGGGTCCACGCCGTGGCGACCCCGCGGTGGGTCCGCCCGGCGGCCACCCCGCCGCCGGCACGTACGGCGGGCACGCCGGGTCGCGTGCTCGCCCCGGCCGGTGCGGCCCGCCATGCTGGACATCTCGCGTCGGCCGGCTCGGCCCGCCACGCTGGAGCCTCGGGGCGCGCGGAAGGGGGGACGCGGTGAGGGGTTGGTTCCCGCTCACGCTCGGTCTGCTGGCGTTGGTGATCGGTGCCGTCTGGACGGTGCAGGGCCTGGGCTTCGTCGACGGCAGCGTGATGAGCGACGAGCGCATCTGGGTGGTGGTCGGGCCGGTCGTGGCGCTGGCCGGACTCGTGGTGCTCTGGCTGGGCCTGCGCGCCCGTCGTCGCCCCTGACCGACGCGCGCCGCAGGCGCACCGCAACCGGGGCCGGACAAGCGGAAAGCCCCGCGTCCCGGGGTGGGACACGGGGCTCCACTGTCGATCCGAAGGCCGGATCAGCCCACTGGCCGGCGGGGGCCGGCCGTCACTGCTCAGATGGGGCGGACCTGCTCAGCCTGCGGGCCCTTCTGACCCTGAGCGATCTCGAACTCCACCCGCTGGTTCTCCTCCAGCGTGCGGTAGCCGCTGGTCTGGATGGCCGAGAAGTGGACGAACACGTCAGCACCCCCGCCGTCGACGGTGATGAAGCCGAAGCCCTTGTCAGCGTTGAACCACTTCACGGTTCCCTGCGCCATGTGTATCTCCTTCTAAAACTGGCGGCCGAGCACGCCGTGCGGCCGGTTGGCCGTTTTCGAGCAGCGGCGCCTGAGGCGGCCCCCGGTGAAGGAGACTTCTCTCAACCCACGCCATCTCTTCAACAGCGTGGAACAGCAAACCACGTACGCAAAAACTCTGCACAGCCTACCCGACGAAATTCTCCGACATGTGACCTGACGGATGCCATAGATCCGCTGGGTGGGCTTGCGGAGCCGTGCGAAAGGCCCCCTTCCCATCGAACTGTGAAGGGGGCCCGCACCGGTTTGTCCGATCAGTCCGGCCAGCGGCCGGTCAGCTTGCGGACGCCGACCGCGCCGCCCCGGTCGACCGCGGCGCGTACGACCGAGAAAATGGCCCCCTGCAACGCGGCGGCGGCCAGGACCTCGCCCCAGCGACGGTCCTCGTCGGTGGCGCTGGGCGCCTCACCGTCGCCCGCCGTGAGCTTCCAGACCTGCCGGAAGATGCTGCCGGCGAGCATGCCGGCGGCGAGCCCCAGCAACACGCCGACGGGCTTGTACGCCGCCCGGTTGATGGCCTTGCTCACCTGCGCCTCCCTCGGACGACCAGCAACACGATCATCGTGGCGACCGCACCGGCGGCGACGGCCGCCCACGGTACGGGGCTGCGCCGAAGCATGTCCCGCTGCTGGGACACGTCCGCCCGGGCCAACCCGGCCACCTCCGCCGCCTGCCCGCGCACCCGGGCCAGCCGCTGCGCGGCCTGCGCCCGCATCCGCTGCCGCGCCTGCTCGGCGGACTCCTTCAGGCGCGCCTTGACGTCCGCCTTGGCGGCCAGCGCCTCCATCGTCTCGCCCAGCTCCACCCGGGTCCGCCGGATCTCCTCGCGGAGCGCCTCGGTGTCGCCCCGCCCGTTGCCGGTCATGACCGTCTCCCGTCCTTCACCGCGGCGGTGACGGTGTCCACGTCAGCCCGCAGGCTGCGGACCGTCGCCGCCGGAACCGGAGGGACCGCACGGCTGACCTGCTGCTTGCCGATCAGGGCCAGGATGCCGGCGAGCAGGAAGAGGCCGACCGCGACGACCAGCGCGGCGGCCCAGCCCGGTAGCACCAGGTCCAGCGCGAGCCCCACCGTGATGACCAGGGCGCCCAGGCCGTAGAACGCCAGCGCCCCGCCGCTGCCGAAGAGGCCGATCCCGATGCCGGCGTGCTTGCCCTTCTGGGCCAACTCCGCCTTGGCCAGCGCCAGTTCGTCCCGCACCAGCCGGGAGACCTGCTCGGTGGCCCGCTGCACGAGTTCGGCGGTGGAGGGCTCGCTCCCGTTGCGGGATGTGCGGGCGTTCGCCACGTCAGCCATGCTGTCCTCCTTTCCTCATTCCCGCGCTGTATGCCCGGAGTCGCCGCTCGTCAATCCTGTGCGTGGCCTGCCGGATCCATGGAGAGACGTCCGGCAGCAGGTCCCCCGCAACCGGCTCGTCAAACCTCCCGGAACGGGCGAACGTGTCGCGGAGCGGGGCCACGGCCCCCGCCACGACACCCGCGCCCCCGCCACGACAAACGCCGACATCCGCCGCGAGGACACGTGACGGGGTCAGCGGCGGGCCTCGGCGGGCTCGTCCGGGCCGACGAAGGCCTCGCTGCGGGCGTCCCCGTCGTCGCTGCCGCCGAAGAGCCGGGCGTCGTCGGGCACGTCGCCGTCGGTCAGCCGGGGGGTCGCCCGCCGGGGCTGCACCCACTGCCAGGGCAGGCGGCTGTCGGCGTCGCCCAGCTCGGTGCGGACCCGGGGCATGGCCACCGGACGCTGGTCGCGTACCCAGGCGACGAGGTGTTCGCGGACGAGGCAGCGCAGGTCCCACAGGCTGCCCGCGTCGGCGGCGCTGACCAGCGCGCGGATCCGTACGGTGCCACCGGTCGCGTCGGTCACCTGCAGCACGCAGACCCGACCGTCCCACAGGTCGCTGCTCTCCACCAGCCGTCGCAGCTCCTCCCGCATGGCCTGCACCGGCACGGACCAGTCGACGTCGAACTCGGCGGTGCCGAGCACCGCCGCCTCCGTGCGGGTCCAGTTCTGGAAGGGCTTGCTGGTGAAGTACGACGTCGGCAGGATCAGCCGCCGGTCGTCCCAGATCTGCACCACCACGTAGCTGAGGGTCAGCTCCTCGATGCGACCCCACTCCCCCTCGACGACCACCACGTCGTCGAGCCGCACCGCGTCGCTGAAGGCCAGTTGCAGGCCGGCGAACACGTTGCCGAGGAGGCTCTGCGCGGCCAGGGCGGCCACCACGCCGACCACACCGGCGCTGGTCAGCACACCGGCGCCGACGCCGCGTACGGCGGGGAACGTCATCAGCATGACGCCGAGGGTCAGGATCACGATCACGGCGATGGTCAACCGACGCAGCATCACCACCTGCGTACGCACCCGGCGGGCGTGCCGGTTGTCGGGCACGTCGACCCGGAACCGGGCCAGCGCGGTGTCCTCGACGACCACCAGCAGCGCGGCCACCAGCCACGCGACGCTGGCGATGACGGCGAGCACCAGCAGGTGCAGCAGGAGCTGCCGCCAGTGGGTGCCGACCCCGTAGCCGGTGCTGAACCGGACCGCGAACTGGATCGCCACCACGGTGGCCGCCACCCGGAACGGGCGGTGGGCGTGGTCGGTGAGCTCGGTCATCAGCCGCGAGCGGCCGCCGAGTCGTCGGGTCACCCGGTGGACCACGGCGACGACGAACAAGGCGACCGCCGCCGCGACCAGCGCGACGACGGTCGTCTCCAGGTAGTACCGCACGGACTTGCTCCCTCCGGGCCGGGCACGACGGGGTCTCGGGCAAGGGCCCCATGCTGCCCGGTGTATCCGGTATCGACCAGCTTCAGACCTTGCGGTACCGCGACTGGAGGAAGCAGAACGCGCCGAAGGCGGCGATGCCGAGGGCGACCAGGGTGAGCAGCAGGCCGCCGTAGGACTGCTCGCGCAGCGTCCGCAGCGCGGCGTCGAGTCCGCGGGCCTTCTCCGGGTCGTAGGTCACCGCGGCCACGATGACCAGCACGCCCGCGATGGCGTACGCGACGCCCTTGGCGACGTAGCCGGCGATGCCGAGCCGGCGGGCGAGCCGACGCGTACGTGGGCTCATCTCGGTGGTCTTCAGGTGCTTCTCGAAGCGCTTGATCAGCCCGTAGACGACCAGCCCGACGCCGATCGCGGCGAGCACCAGGCCGGCCAGGCCGACCAGCCACCGACCACCGGAGGAGTGCATCGCCTGACCGGTGAGCGCCTCCTGCTGGTCCGCCGAGTTGGACTTGGCGTCGGAGAAGACCTTGTAGGCGGTCCAGGCGAAGTAGAGGTAGACGACGGTGCGTCCGGCCGACGCGACGCGTTCCCACGTCCGTTCCCGGCCCCGCTCGGCGCGGTGACCGGCGGCTGCCTCCAACGCCTGCCAGATCGCCATGGCGACCAGGCCGACGGCCGTCGCGATGACGAGGAACTTGCCCAACGGCTGGGCGGCGAGGGTGCGCAGCGCGCCGGACTGGTCACCGTCGTCGGCGGATTTCCCGAACGCGATCTGCAACGCGAGCCAGGCGAACAGGAGGTGCACGATCCCGTAGCCGATGAAGCCGGCCCGGGCGAGAAGTTCCAGCCACCGGCTGTCGGCCGTACGGGCGGCGGTGGCTTCGGCGTTCCGGGTGAGTGACATGGTGCCACCTATCTCCGATTGCGGAGATTCCCAAACGTCCGGCCACCGCCGCCGACCGGGTCAGCCGCCCTGCGCGATGCGGATCTTGATCTCCTTGTCGGTGACGCTGTCGAGGGTGACGGCGAGGCCACCCACCTCGGCGGCCTGCTGGCCCGCGAGCAGCGTGACCTGCTCGCCGGCCACCTCGACGGTCACCTGGTCGCCCTGGACGCCGACGAGCTTCGCGTCTACCCCCAGGATGCTGGCGCTCGCGTCCACGCCGCGCTGGAAGGTGACCGTGCAGGAGCCGGCGATGCTGCAGTCGGTGTCGGCGCCCTCGGAGCTGCAACCGGCCAGCACGGCGACGCCGAGCGCCAGGCCGGCCAACAGGCCGGCGGCGCGGCGGGTGGGGGTCAGCGGGAAGTTACCGGGTCGGTGAGTCACCCAGACAAGGGTACGAGACGCCCGCGAACGGGCCGCTCCCCCGGCGCGTTAGGGTCGCGCCATGCCGTTCGACATCACCCGGGTCCGCGCCGCCTACCCCGCCCTGAGCGAGGGCTTCGTCCACTTCGACGGTGCCGGGGGCACCCAGACCGCCGGGTCGGTGGCCGACGCGGTCGCCGGGGCGATGCGCGCCGCGGCCGGCAACCGCAGCACCGCGTTCACGCCGGGCCGACGGTCGCTGGAGCAGGTCGCCGCGGCCCGGTCGGCGGTGGCGGACCTGGTCGGCGGCGACCCCGCCGGTGTGGTGCTCGGCCCGAGCGCGACCGCGCTGCTCTACACCCTGGCCCGGACCGTGGGCGCCGGCTGGCACCCCGGCGACGAGGTGGTGCTCTCCCGGCTGGATCACGACGCCAACGTGCGTCCGTGGGTGCAGGCCGCCGAGGCGGCCGGGGCGACCGTACGGTGGGCCGAGTTCGACCGCGCCACCGGTGAGCTGCCCACCGGCCAGTACGCCGACCTGGTCACCGACCGGACCCGGCTCGTGGCGGTGACCGCCGGCAGCAACGCGATCGGCACCGTCCCCGACGTGTCCGCGATCGCCAAGACCGCCCACGCGGTCGGCGCGCTGGTCGTCGTGGACGGGGTGCACGCGGTGCCGCACGCGCCGACCGACCTGGCCACGTTGGGCGCGGACGTGCTGGTCACCAGCGCGTACAAGTGGTCGGGTCCGCACCTGGCCGCGATGGTGGCCGACCCGGCCCGCTGGGCCGAGCTGCGCCCGGCGAAGCTGATCCCGTCCTCCGACGCGGTGCCCGAGCGCTTCGAGTACGGCACGCCCAGCTTCCCGCTGCTCGCCGGGGTGACCGCGGCCGTCGACCACCTGGCCGGGCTGGACCCGGAGGCGACCGGTGACCGGCGTGCCCGGCTGCGGGCCGGTCTCGCCGCCGCGCAGGCGCACGAGGAGGCGCTGCTGGACCGCCTGCTCGCCGGGCTCGCCGAGCGGCCCGCGATCACCGTCTACGGCTCCCCCGCCCGGCGGTGGCCCACCGTCTCGTTCCGGGTCGCCGGGATGTCCCCGGCGCAGACCCAGGCGGCGCTGGGCGAGGCGGGTTTCTGCCTCACCGCCGGCGACTACTACGCCTACGAGTACTTCACCGCGATGGGCCTGCGGGACACCGGCGGCGCGGTGCGGGCGAGCATCTACCACTACAACACCGCGGACGAGGTGGACCGGTTGCTCGCCGAACTCGACCGGCTGGCCGATCGGGCGTAGACAATGACCGGGTGAGCAGCCTGGTCGAGGACAATCCCGCGCAGAACCGGTTCGAGATCCTGGTCGACGACGCGCTGGCCGGGTTCAGCGCGTACGAGCCCGTGGGCGACGTGCTGGTCTTCACGCACACCGAGGTGGACCCCCGGTTCCAGAACATGGGCGTGGGCGCCACCCTGGTCCGGGAGACCCTCGACCAGGTCCGCGCCCGCGGCGGCCGGATCGTGCCGCAGTGCCGGTTCATGTCCGCGTTCATCGAACGCCACCCCGAGTACGCGCCCCTGGTCGCCGACCAGCCCTGACCGGGGACCTCTCGATCAGGGCTGGAGCCGGCCGGCGAGCACTTCGGCGGCGGCTCGCGCGCAGGCCCGGGTCGCGCCGTGCGTGGCGATGTGCACCGGCCCGGCGACCAGCTCGGGCACGCCGAGCTCGACGACCACCGCGTCCGGCCGCGCGGCCAGCGCCCGGGTCAGCGCGGCCCGCATCCAGTCGTGCCGGTGCAGGTCGCGGACCACCAGCACCACCGGCCGCCCGTCGGCTCCGGCGGTGGGGTCGACCGGCACGTCCGGCTCGGCGTACCGGCGGGTGGTGGTGCCGGGGAGCAGGTCGGTGAGGGGGGCGCCGATCCCCCACGGGGTCTCCGCCCCGATCGCGATGTTGCGCGGTGGCTCGAACTCCACCACGTGGGCCGGCCCGGTCAGCGGAAGGCGCACGCCGACGCTGGCGGTGGTGGTGGTGACCCGCACGGCACGGCGGGCGGCGGCGAGCCCGACGGTCGAGGTGTCGGCCGGGAGAGCCGCGGCGGCCGGACGCTCGGCCCGCGCCGCCACGGTCCAGGCGGCGAGCTGGCCGACGCGCTTGGCCGCCTCGGTGAGCCGCTCCTCGGGCAGCTCGCCGGAGACGACCGCGGCCACGATGGCGTCCCGCAGCTCGCGGGCGTCCTGCTCGCCGGCCCGCTCGCCGCCGATGCAGATCGCGTCGGCGCCGGCGGCGAGGGCGCGGACCGCCGCCCCGGCGAAGCCGTAGCGTCCGGCGACCGCCCGCATCTCCACCGCGTCGGTGACCACCACGCCACTGAAGCCCAACTCGTCGCGGAGCAGCTCACCGAGGACCGGTGGGCTCATCGTGGCCGGCAGCTCGCGGTCCAGCGCCGGGACCAGCAGGTGACCGGTCATCACCGCCTGGACACCGGCGGCGACGGCGGCGCGGAACGGGGCCAGTTCGATGTCGTCCAGCCGGTCCCGGTCACCGCCGATCACCGGCAGGTCGTGGTGCGAGTCGACCCGGGTGTCGCCGTGGCCGGGGAAGTGCTTGGCGCAGGCGGCCACCCCGCTGGACTGGAGTCCGCGTACCCAGGCGGCCGTGTGGCGGGCCACGAGGGCCGGGTCGGCGCCGAACGCGCGTACGCCGATCACCGGGTTGGCCGGGTTGGAGTTGACGTCCGCGTCCGGCGCGTAGTCCAGGGTGACACCGAGCGCGGCGAGGTCGACGCCCAGGTCACGGGCGACCTCCTCGGTCAGCAGCGGGTCGTCGACCGCCCCGAGGGCGAAGTTGCCCGGCCGCGAGCTGCCCCGGCGGGACTCGATGCGGGTGACGTCGCCGGCCTCCTCGTCGATCGCCACGATGACGTCGGGCCGCTCGGCCCGCAACGTCGCGGTGAGCGCGGCGACCTGCTCGTGGGAGACCACGTTGCGAGCGAACAGCACCACCGAGCCGAGGCCCTCAGCGAGCCACCGGCAGACCCAGGGTGGCGGCGTGGTGCCGACGAAGCCGGGTTGGAGGACAGCCGACGCGAGCGCGGCCAGGTGTGGCGCCGGGACCGTCATGCCGCCGTCTCCCGCCGGTCGGCGACGTCGACCGCTGCCGGCGAACGCCGGCCGACGGTCCCCTGGTTGCGCTCGCTCATGCGGCCCCCGTACCCCACGTTTCCCCGCGCCTGGCGGCCCGCCCGGGCGGGCGGTGCTGCCATGGTCACACCGTCCGATCAAATAGTCAATAAACCTTACAGTTGCCGGGACGGGCCGCCGGTGGGCAGAGTGCGGGCATGGACCCGACCCCGCTCGCCGACGCGACCAGCCCCGCCGACATCCCCGGCGTACGCCTGCTCGGGCTGGTGGTGGGCGGCCTCCTGCTGCTCGCGGCCATCCGCGCGATGTTCCGCCGGCGCTGACGACCTCCGCCGGGTGTGGCCGGCGGTGGCCGGGGTACCGCTTGCCTCGTTGACCCCGGTACACGTCGCGAGGGAGCGCCATGAAGATCGGATACTTCCTGTCCAGTGAGGAGTACACGCCGGCCGAGCTGCTGGAACACGCGCGCGGCGCCGAACGGGCCGGCTTCCACGCCCTGTGGATCTCCGACCACTACCACCCATGGGTGGACGCCCAGGGGCAGAGCCCCTTCGTCTGGTCGACCATCGGCGCGCTCAGCCAGGTCTGCCGGCTGCCGGTGACCACCGCGGTCACCTGCCCCACCGTCCGGATCCACCCGGCGGTGATCGCCCAGGCCGCCGCGACCAGCGCCGTCCTGCACGAGGGTCGGTTCGTGCTCGGCGTCGGCAGCGGCGAGGCCCTCAACGAGCACATCTTCGGCGACGCCTGGCCGCAGACCGACGTCCGGCTGGAGATGCTGGAAGAGGCCGTCGAGGTGATCCGCGAACTGTGGAAGGGCGACTTCGTCAACCACCACGGCCGGCACTACACCGTCGAACACGCCCGCGTCTACACGCTGCCCGACACCCCGCCGCCCATCTACGTCTCCGGGTTCGGCCCGAAGGCCGTCGACCTGGCCGCCCGCATCGGCGACGGGTACATCAGCACCATGCCCGACGCCGACCTGGTCCAGCGGTTCCGCAGCGGCGGGGGCGGCGACAAGCCGTGCCAGGCCGGCTTCAAGGCCGCGTACGCCGACACCGAGGACGAGGGCATGCGGATCGCGTACGAGCGGTGGCCGAACGCGGGTGTGCCGGGCGAACTGTCCCAGGTGCTGCCGTCGCCCCGCCACTTCGAGCAGGCCGCGCAGCTGGTCACGCCGGAGATGATGAAGGAGGCCTTCGTCTGCGGCAACAGCGCCGAGGCGCACCTGGCGATGATCGACCAGTACGCCAAGGCCGGCTTCGACGAGATCTACGTGGCCAACACGGGCCCGAACACCCAGGGCCTGTTCGACCTCTACCAGCGAGAAGTCCTCCCCCGCCTCCGGTAACCGACGAGGCGGGGTCGATCCGTCGGGTCACGCGACGGCGCCGAGGAGCCGGCGCCAGGTGTCGGGGGACACGTCGTTGCCCCACAGCACCGCTCGGCTCTCGTCGGCGGCGATCGTCGCCATGGTGCGTACGAACGACAGGCTCAGCTCGCGCCACTCACCCGGCGAGTAGCCGCCGCGCCTCGCGTGGTCTGCCATCGCGGCGAACGTCGGCTCGCAGCGGGGCAGGTCGAGGCGGTCGAGGCGGACGGCCAGTTCGGCGGTCTCGGGGACGTCCAGCCACCCGTGGATGCCCTCCGTGACGCCGAACTGGTCGCCCAGCACCGCGCCGCGGGTGGCCAACGCGGCGAGCAGGCTCCGCAGCGGGTCTCCGGCGGGAACCTGCTGGCTGTCGAGGACCGGGAGGTAGAAGTCCGGGGTGACGGAACGACCGAGGAACTGCCCCGGACCGAGGCAGTACAGCGCCACGAGCGCCTCGTGGAGGGCGTTCAGCTCCTCGACGATCACCGGCTCGCCGGCCTGCGGCGACCGACTCGACCCGCGCTCGGCGCCGTCGCCCGACGGGCGGCCCACGTGCCGGCCGAGCGCCCGCTGGTGCGGCCGCTCGCCGACGTAGCGCAGGTCGGAGCCGAGCCACGGCCAGTCCCGAGCGATGTCCACGGGCTGCTCGCGCAGTCGCTCGGCCAGTCGCGTCCAGAGGACGTCGTAGCCGTACCCGCCCATCGGGGTGGCGGACGCGAACACGGCATCGAGCCACGGCACGACCGAGCCGGCGCGCAGCAGCTCGGTCAGCGCCGGCACCACCTGGTCCCGGTAGCGGTCGTGGTCGAACAGGAAGATCTCGGCGTCCGCACCCATGATCGACCCGCCTCTCGGAGTCCGCCGGCGGCGAGGCCCACGAACGGACCGTGGGTGCCCGCCGACGCCATGGACGGATGGTAGCGACGGTCGATCCGCCGCGGGTGCGGCACGACGTCCGGCGTCTGCTCGCACGGGAGGCGGCGTCGCGCCGCCCACGTCGCCGCTAGGTCAGCGACCGGATGCCGGGCGCTTCCCGGCTCTCCACGAGGGGCACCGCGCAGTGCTCGCACGAGCTGGAGACCGGTCGGATCTCGTTCGTCTGGATGTGGAACCGACCTGACTTCTGCTGGTCGGGGCAGTGGTAACCGAGGTGGAGACGGACCCAGGGTGTCCTGGTGAGAGCGGTGGCGGGCTGGTCCCGCTTCGCGTCGTGGAAGGGCGCCCACCAGTGGTCGACCACCGCGCGAAGGCTGCTCCGCCCTCGCTCCCGGGTGTGGTCGAAGGCGGCGATCCGCGCGGCCGTGTAGTGCTCCGGGGTCCGGTCGTCACCGGAGCAGACGGCGCGTTCCGCGCCCAGGACGACGGTGGTGGTGCGGCCGCCGCGTTGGCAGATGAAGCAGTCCAGGCTCAGTTCCAGCGTGTCGCCCCAGTGCGGGTTGTGGAAGGGCGATTGGGTCAGGACGACGACCGTCGTGATCTCAATGGACCGCAGCACGTCCGGAGTGTGACACAGGTAGGGCGACGGCTGACGGGGCTGCCGTGCCAGCGAGTCGGCGATAAGGTCGCTCGCCATGACGGGGACTACGGGGACGGCATGGTGGCGGCGCGCTCGGCTGTGGCGCTGGGGTGCGGCGGCGCTCGCGGCGGTCGTGCTGGCGGTGCTGCTCTATCCTCCGGCGCATTTCTGGGGGCCACGGCCGTACCGGCACCCGGACGGCATCTTCGGGGTCACCCGGGGCGATTTCGAGGACGACATCCTGCCGCACTACCAACTGAGCCTGCCGTGCGACGTCGACGGCCTGCGCTACGCGAACCTGGAGGACATGACGGGGCCGATGGGTGAGCTCTACCTGCACTTCACCACGTCGCCGGACTGCCTCGACCGCATCCTGGACGGCTTCGCCGCGGCGCCGACGCAGCCCGCCGTCATGACGCCGGCAGACGCCGCCTTTCCGTTCCCCGCCTCGTCCGTGCCGGACACCTTCGGGTGGGACTTCGACGCGGACTCGTACCTGGTGTTCCGGCGAGCGGGGAACCCGGTGACCGCCGACGTGGTCGCGCACGAGGAGGGTGCGGACCGTTCCGTGTACCTGCGCGCGCGTTACGGCTACTGACACCGGCACCGCGATCGAGATCGATTCGTGGCGCGACCGTGTTCGGGCCATCACCCGCCGCACTTAGCGTGGCGAGCATGACGCCCGCGCCCCCGCAGTCGCCGCCCAGGTCGAAGCGCACCATCTGGCTCATCGTCAGCGCCTGCGGCGCCCTGCTGCTCCTGCTGATGGCGCTGCCGGTCGGCGGCTTCCTGCTCTGGCTGTACGCCGGCCCCGACCTCGACCAGCCGCGCGCGGTGGCCGACCAGTTCGTGCAGCAGGTGGAGCGGAACGACGACGTCGCCGCCTACCGATCGCTGTGTCCGGACGCCCAGGAGCGGACCACGCTCGCGGAGTTCACGGCCGAGGTGGAGCGTCTGGGCCGCCCCACCTCCCACACCCTCGGTCACGCCGCCTTCGCCGACGAGGCCGGCTCCGCCGCGTTCGTGACGGTGGAACTGACCGACCGGACCGGCCGGACGACCTCCGTGGATCTCTATCTGGAATCGGACGCGGGCTGGCAGGTCTGCGGCGACATCTTCGACTGACCCGCCCCCGGCCGCACCCCGCCACGCCGTACCGCTCCCGCGATCTTGCAGTCTCGGCCCTCGCGGCGGGGACTTCGCCCTGTTTGTCGGGGCCGTAACTGCAAGATCGCCGGGGAAGGACGGTGGGGCGGCGGCGGTGGGGCGGCCGGCGGGCGTGGGGCGGTTTTGGTGGATGGTGGGGTGGGTACCTCCGGGCCTCGATGAAGCTGTCCACGCACTCGACGACGTTGCGCCGCGCGGCGCGGAGCCTCTTCGGCTGGACCACGCTGCGGCCCAACCAACTGGCCGCCATGCGGTCGGTCATGAAGCGACGCGACGCCCTGGTGGTGCTGCCCACCGGCGCCGGCAAGTCGGCGATCTACCAGATCCCGGCCAGCCTGATCCCCGGCCCGACCGTGGTGATCTCCCCGCTGCTCGCCCTTCAGCAGGACCAGATCGCCGCGCTCAACGAGCGCCAGCGGCCGGAGCTGCGGGCGGTGCGGATCAGCTCGAACGAGAGCGCCGCGCAGCAGGTGGAGGCGATCGAGGAGATCCGGGCCGGGCGGGCGGAGTTCCTCTTCATCACGCCGGAGCAGCTCGCCAACCCCGACCGGATGGCCGAGGTCCGGTCACTGAAGCCGGCCCTGGTCGCGATCGACGAGGCGCACTGCATCTCGGCCTGGGGGCACGACTTCCGCCCGGACTACCTGGCCCTGGGCCACCTGATCGAGGGGATCGGTCGGCCACCCGTGGTGGCGCTGACCGCCACCGCGTCCCCGCCGGTGCGCGACGACATCGTCGCCCGGCTGCGGCTGCGCGACCCCGAGATCGTGGTGTCCGGACTGGACCGACCCAACCTGTTCCTCGAGGTCGCGCACTGCCCGACCGAGGACTACCGCTGGCGACGGCTGGTCGCGTTGCTGCGCGACGACGAGCGACCCGGCATCATCTACGTGCCCACCCGGCGCAGCGCCGAGGAGTTGACCGCCCGGCTCACCGACGCCGGTTTCCCCGCGCAGTACTACCACGGTGGCATGCCGGCCGGGGCGCGCGCCGAGCTGCACGAGGCGTTCCTCGCCGACCGGGTGCCGATCATGGTGGCGACCTCGGCGTTCGGGATGGGCATCGACAAGCCGAACATCGCCTGGGTGGTGCACATGGCGCTGCCCGACTCGCCGGACAGCTACTTCCAGGAGATCGGGCGCGCCGGCCGCGACGGCGCCCCGGCCCGCGTCCTGCTCCTGTGGCAGGCCGAGGACGTGGGCCTGCAACGCTTCTTCACCGGCGGGCTGCCCCGCGCCGAGGAGCTGCGGGACCTGGCCGCGCTGCTGCGACGCAAGCCCAGCACGAAGAAGGAGCTGCGCGAGCTGACCGGGCTCGGTCCCCGCAAGCTCGGCCAGTACCTGTCGCTACTGGAGCAGGTCGGTGCCGCCGAACCGCGGGCGAAGGCGCGGATCGGTTCGCCCCGCTACTCCCCCGCGCCGGCCGAGGCCGCCGCGGCGGCGCTGGCCGAGGCGGAACGCCAGCAGGCGGTGACGCGGTCCCGTACGGACATGATGCGCGCCTTCGCCGAGACCACCGCCTGCCGTGGACAGACCCTGCTCGCCTACTTCGGCGAGCAGATGACGTCGGTGTGCGGGCACTGCGACAACTGCCACGCCGGCACGAGCGTGGCGGACAACGGTGCAGTCGGGCCGTTCCCCGTGCACAGCCAGGTCCAGCACCCGGAGTGGGGCCCCGGACTGGTGCTCAGCTACGAGGACGACCGGATGACGGTTCTGTTCGACGAGGTGGGGTACAAGACGCTGTCCGTGCGCGTGGTGTCCGAACAGGGCCTGCTGACGCTGGACTAGCCTGAGCGGGCGCCGCGGTCCTGCCCGCGCGCGCCGACGACGAGCAAGGAACAGACAGGCGGAAGGGGCGTTGCCGTGATCGAACAGCCGGCGTACACCGGGTTCGGCTTCTCCGACGGTGAATGGGGTCTGCTGGTCGGGCTGCCGCAGTCGGTCCTGACCGCGGCGAGCGCGGCCGAGTCCGACAGCACGCGCCGCACCATGGCCGAGAACGCGGCCGGCCTGGAGACCATCGCCGCCGGTCGTGAGTCGGCCAGCCCACTGGTGGCCGCGGTGGCCGGCGAGGTCGTCACCCGGGTCGGCGACCCGGAGGCCGGCGAGGAGTTGCCGGCCATCTCCCCCGCCGACCCGCAGGCGATGATCGACGACGTGCTCGCGCGAGCCGGTGAGGCCGCCGCGCTGCTGGCCGCCCGCGTCGACGAGGGCGAGGCCGGGGCGTACAAGCACTGGCTCGTGGAGATCGCCGAGCAGGTGGTGGGCGCGGCGTCCACGGGCGGCCTGCTGGGCCTCGGCGGCGACCAGGTCAGCCCCTCCGAGCGCCGCTTCCGCGACCGCCTGGCCCAGGTCCTCAACGACTGACCCGCCGCCCCACCCCACCCCGCCCGCCAGCGCCCCCGCGATCTTGCAGTTTCGGCCCGCGAATCGCGGCAGATGCCCTCTTTGCCGGGGCAGGAACTGCAAGATCGCGCGAGGTGGCTAACGGCGAGGCTGCTAACGGCGGGCCGCGAGCGGCGGGGCTGCGAGCGGGGCCGTCAGTGGGGGGTTGGGGCGGGAAGCTTGTGGGGCGTGGTGGGGGTGTCCGCGGGCTGGGGTGCGTCGACGGGGACGCGGACGCCGCGGAGGGTGGTCACGGCGGCGACCGCGGCCACCAGCATCAGGACCCCGGCGGCGCCGGCCGCCAGGTGCAGGCCGTCGGTGAACGCGACCGCGGCGGCGTGCCGCACGGCGGCCGCGGCCTCGGCGGGCAGCCCGTCGGCGACCGCGAGCGCGCCGCCCAGGGTCTCGCGGACCGAGTCCACCGCGTCGGAGGGCAGCCCGCCGGGCAGCCCGTCGGCCACCTCGCGCCGGTAGACGGCGCTGCCGAGGCTGCCGAGGACGGCCATGCCGAGGGCACCGCCGAGTTCGCTGCTCGACTCGGTCAGCGCCGACGCGACCCCGGCCCGCTCCGGCGGTGCCGCGCCGAGCACCAGCTCGGTGACCAGTGACATCACCACCACCAGTCCGGCGGCGTAGATGCTGGCGCCGAGCAGCAGGGGCATCAGCCCGTCGTCGGCCGGCACGCGGGTGAGCACCGCGAAGCCGGCGGCCGCGATGACGAAGCCCGCGCCGATCAGGAACGCCCGGTCGATCCGTCGGGCCAGGGCGGCCGCGGCGGGTGCGACCCCGCCGACCACGACGGACGGCAGCAGGCTCCACAGTGCCGCCCGCAGCGGGCTGAACCCCAGCACGGACTGGAGGTGCTGGGTGGTGAAGATGGCGAAGCCCACCATGGCGAACATCGCGACCAGGTTCACCCCGATCGCCCCGCCGACCGCCCGGCGCCGTACCAGCGCGAGGTCGACCATCGGGTACGCGAGCCGGCGCTGCCGACGGACGAAGACCACGGCGACCAGCAGCCCGGCGGCGATGGCCAGCGCCGGTCCGGTCGCCCAGCCCGCCCGGGCCAGCTCCTTGACACCGTAGATGACGGGGAGCAGCGCGGCGAGCGAGAGCAGGGCGCTGAGCACGTCGAACCGGCCGGCGGCCGCGTCGCGGAACTCGGGGACCAGCACCGGCGCGAGCAGGAGCAGCAGCGCCATCGCCGGCAGGTTGATCAGGAAGACCGAGCCCCACCAGAAGTGTTCGAGCAGGATCCCGCTGAGCACCGGGCCGATCGCGATGCCGCCGGTGAGGGCGGCGGTCCAGATGGCGATGGCGGTGCCGCGCTGCTTCTCGTCGTGGAACATGTTGCGCACCAGCGCCAGCGTGCTGGGCATGAGGGTGGCGCCGCCCACACCGAGCAGCGCCCGGGCCGCGATCAGGGTGGCGGCGCTGTCGGCGTACGCGGCGAGGACCGAGGCCACGCCGAAGGCGACCGCCCCGCAGAGCAGCAGCTTCCGCCGACCGATCCGGTCGCCGAGCGCGCCCATCGTGATGAGCAGTCCGGCGAGCACGAAGCCGTAGATGTCGAAGATCCAGAGCTGCTGGGTGCCGGTGGGGCGCAGCTCGGCGCTGATGAACGGGACGGCGAAGTAGAGCACGGAGACGTCCATGGAGACCAGGAGCAGGGGCAGCATCAGCACGCTGAAGCCGATCCACTCGCGGCGTCCGGCGCGGGGCGTCGAGGTCATGAGCACTCCTTTTGCGTATGGCATACGCTTATCTGCGTAGACCATACGCAGAACTAGGATGAGCCGGCAAGGAGGAATCGTGGAGCCGAGACCAGACCAGACCGCCGCCGCGCTGCCGCCGGTCATCGAAGCCGCCTGGGGAGTGCGCGAGCGCGCGCCCAGAGGACCTCGCCCCGGGCTGACCCTGGCCGGGATCGTGGCCGCCGCGGTCGCCGTCGCCGACGCCGACGGGCTGGCCGCCGTCTCGATGAGCCGGGTCGCCAAGGAGTTGGGGGCCGCGACCATGGCCCTCTACCGGTACGTCGGCGCCAAGGACGATCTGCTCACGCTGATGGTGGACGCGGCGTACGGCGAGCCGCCCGGCCCGGGCGGGACCGGGCCGCACTGGCGGGCGGGACTGGCCCGGTGGGCCTGGGCCGAACGCACCGCGCTGCACCGACACCCCTGGGTGGTCCGGGTCCCGATCAGCGGCCCGCCGCTCACGCCCCACGCGCTCGGCTGGCTGGAGGACGGGCTGCGCTGCCTGGCCGGCACCGGGCTGACCGAGCCGGAGAAGATGTCGGTGATGCTGCTGCTCACCGGCTACGTCCGCAACGAGGTGCTGCTCACCGTGCAGATCCAGGACGCGAGCGCGGCGTCCGGCCGTGGCCCCGAGGAGATCATGCCGGAGTACGGGCGGCTGGTCGCGCGGCTGGCGGACCCGGCCCGCTTCCCGGCGCTGCACGCGGTGCTCGACGCCGGGGTGCTGGACCGCGACGACGGCCCCGACGACGAGTTCGTCTTCGGCCTGGAGCGGCTGCTGGACGGCGTCGAGGCGCTCGTGGACCGCCGCGCCGACGCCTGACCGCACCGCCGCCTGACCGCACCGACCGTGACCGCGACCCCGCGACCCGCCGCCGGCACGTCGTCGGTCAGGCGTCTTCGAGCAGCGCCAGGACCACCCGCTCGGCCTCCTCGCGGGGCGCGGACGGGTCCACCTGCACGAGGACGCCGTCGTGGTACAGGTCGACCACCCGGGGGTCCACGTAGGACGTCCGGGCCACGGTCGGCGTGTTGCCGAGCAGTTCGGCCACCTCCCGCATGACCGCGGCGACCGCCCTCTTGCGCGCGGTCGCCGAGCGACCCAGCCCCACCGTGGCCAGCTCGGTGGCCGCCAGCACGGTCGCGTGCCAGGTGCGGAAGTCCTTGGCGGTCATCTCCCCGCCGCTGGCGTCGCGCAGGTAGTCGTTGACCTCGTCGGCGCGGACGTCCCGCCAGGTCTGACCGTCCCAGTAGCCGAAGAGCCGGTCCGCCCGCCGCCGACGTCGGCGCAGGTTGGTCAGCACCCGGCACAGCTCGGGGTCCTCGATCCGGCGCACCTGCTCGATGCCGCCCTTGGCGGGGAACTCGAAGACCACACAGCCACGCCGTGACCGGGCGTGCTCCGGGCGCAGCGTCGACACGCCGAAGGTCGGGTCCTCGCCGTTCGCGTACTGGTCGCTGCCCACGCGGAACATCCCCATGTCGAGCAGCCGGGCCACGGTGGCGAGCACGCGGTCCCGGTTCAGGCCGCGCCCGTCGAGGTCCCGTCCGACCCGCTCGCGCAGCGTCGGCAGCCGCCGGGCCACCTCCAGGACGTGGTCGAACTTCGCCTCATCCCGCTTCTCCCGCCACGCCGGGTGGTAGAGGTACTGCTTGCGGCCGGCCGCGTCGATCCCGATGGCCTGGATGTGCCCGTTCGGGTACGGGCAGATCCAGACGTCGCGCCAGGCGGGTGGGATCACCAGGGCGCGCAGCCGCTCCAGCACCGCGGGATCGCCGACCGCGGCGCCGTCCGGGCCGACGAAGAGCCAACCCCTGCCACGCCGGCGCCGGCCGTATCCCGGCCTGCCCGGATCACTACGCCGCAACCGCACCGGAGACCCGCCCCACCCGTTCCACCTCGGCCACGGCGGCGCACACCTCGTCGACTCCCAGCGCCGCCAACGTCGGGTGCGTTCCTACCCCGTCCCACCTGGGCCAATCCCGTTGACCCGCCCACAGCGCCCGGTGCCGGGGCCGGTCGGGCGGCGGCCCCCAGCGCGCCGGCGACACCGGCCCGAACAGCACCACCGAGGGGGTCCCGTACGCGGTCGCCAGGTG
Source organism: Micromonospora sp. NPDC049366 (assembly GCF_044466625.1). Lineage (NCBI taxonomy): Bacteria > Bacillati > Actinomycetota > Actinomycetes > Micromonosporales > Micromonosporaceae > Micromonospora > Micromonospora sp. NPDC049366. Next base: position 8,665 of record NZ_JBITMV010000013.1, on the reverse strand, counting down.
GGCCGCCCCGGTGTCACCGCTCACCACCATCCGGGCGTACGCGATCAGCGCGGCCAGGTCGCCCACGTCGGTGCGGCCGGCGAGGACAGCGTCGGGCGGCAACCCGGCGGCCGCAGCAACCCGGTGCGCGAGCCCGCGCTCGTCGGTCGACCCGGTGACCACCACCCGGTGCCCCTGCCGGTCGAGCCGGTGGGCGAGGGCGGCGAACCGCTCGGCCGGCCACCGCTTCGCGGCGATCTTGGAGCCGGGATGGAGCACGGTCGCCCCGCGCGGCACCCCGGCCGGCGGTGGACGGCGCAGCGCGAGGTCGGCCGGGTCGGCCGGGACGCCGTACCAGGCGAGCAGCCGACACCAGCGCCGCACCTCGTGCGCGTCCTCGTCCCAGTCCGGTCCGTCGGTGAAGCCCGCCTCGGGGTTGGCGTACGCGAGGATCCGGTCGGGTCGGGCGGCGGCGAGCATCCGGTGCGACCCGGGCCCGCTCCCGTGCAGGTTGACCGCGATCTCGGGGGCCGGGCCGGGCCAGCGCGCCGGGCCCAGTCCCGGCGTGTCGAGCAGCCGGTCGACCCCGCCCACCAGCCCCACCAGCGGCGCCAACCACGCCGGAGCGGCCAGCGCGAGCGGCCGGTCCGGGTAGGCGGCGCGCAGGCCACGCAGCGCCGGCACGGCGGTGGCCAGGTCGCCGACGCCCAGGGCGCGCAGCACGAGGATCACGGGTAGGAGGACTCCTGCGCCGCGCAGACCACCATCTCCCGCACCGCGCAGCCGGGCGGCTGGGCGAGGGCGAACATGACCGCCGCGGCGGTGTCGGCCGGGTCGTTGAGGACCGCGTCCGGGCCGGGCCGGTACTGCGCGTCGCGCTCGTCGAAGAACGCGGTGCGCATGCCGCCGGGGATCAGCAGCGTGACCCCCACCTGCCCGGCCAGCTCGGCGGCGAGCGCCCGGGTGAAACCGACCACCCCGAACTTCGCGGCGCAGTACGCGGTCGCGTCGCTGACCGCCTTGACGCCCAGTGTCGAGGCGACCGTGACGATGGTGCCCCGGGAGCTCTCCAGGTAGGGCAGGGCCGCCCGGATGACGGCGGCCGTGGCGAGCAGGTCCACCGCGACGATCCGCTCCCAGGTCTCGGCCGGGACGTCGCCCAGCCGGCCCGGCACGTCCATGCCGGCGGCGGTGACCACCGCGTCCAGGCCGCCTGAGCGTTCGGCGAGCTGCCGGGTAGCGGCCTCGGCGGCGCGCGTGTCGGCCAGGTCGCACTCCACCCAGGGCACCCCGTCGCCGGGCGGCTGCCGGTCGATCACCAGTGGTCGGCCGCCGGAACGGGCCACCGCGGTGACCACCGCCGCGCCCAGGCCGCTGGAGCCACCGGTCACCAGCACCGTCGGCCCGGCGCCGGGCGGGACCCCGGTCACCGGGCCCGCTCCGTCGTCGGCTCCAGCGTGCCGGCGGGTTGGCCGCCTGCCCGGGCGGCGGCGATCATGTCGGTGGTGGAGCGGCCGTCCAGGTAGGGCACCACCACCGTGTTCCCGCCCCACCGGCCGAGGACCTCCGCCTCCGGCAGATCCGGCGCGTCGCCGCCGCCTGCGTAGTCGCCGCCCTTCACCCAGATGTCCGGACGCAGCCAGGCCAGCGCCGCGTCCGGGGTCGGCTCGTCGAAGATCATCACGGCGTCCACGCAGCTCAGCGCCGCCAACAGCCGACCGCGGTCGCCCTGCGGCACGACCGGTCGCCCGGGCCCCTTCAGCCCGGCCACGCTCGCGTCCGAGTTCAGGCAGACGACGAGGCAGTCACCGAGCTTGCGGGCCGCCTGCAACGTCGCCACGTGACCGGCGTGCAGCAGGTCGAAACACCCGCCGGTGGCGACCACCGTGCCACCGGCCGCGCGGACCTCCGCGAGCACCGCGGCCACCGCGGCCACCCCGACCCGTTCGCCGGCCGACCCGACCACCGTGCTGACCACCGGCCGCTCCGGGGGCGGCAGCGCCGTCGCCACTCCCCCGGCGGCGACGTACGCGGACGCCTCGGCCACCGCCTCCTGCACCGCCTCGGAGACCAGCGCGCCCCGGGCGAGGGCGAGGCTGGCGGTCGCGGCGAACCGGTCTCCCGCGCCGCAGGTGTCGCCCTCGGCGCTGGTCGGGGCGGGCACCACCAGCGGGGTCGACCCCGCGTGGCAGAGCAGCGCGCCGTCGGCGCCGAGGGTCACCGCCACCGCGCCGGCCTGCCACCGCCGGCGCAGCCCCTGCGCGCCCCGCGAGGCGGTGGCCAGCCGGGTCGCCCCGGGCAGCGCGGGCACCAACTCGCGGGCCTCCGCCTCGTTCGGGGTGGCCAACTGCACCCCGGGCACCACGGCCGGCCCGCGCGGGTGCGGATCCCACACCACGGGCGCCCGGGTCGCGGCCAGCGCGGCGCGCAGCGCCGGCTTCCGGGCGACCCCCCGGCCGTAGTCGCTGACCAGCACGGCGGACGCGTTGGCGATGGCCCGCAGCACCGCCTCGCTGGGCTCGCCGGGTTCACCCGCGGGGCCGCCCCGGTCGTGGCGCAGCAGCACCCGGCCGCGCGCCCGCAGCCGGATCTTCTCGGGCGTGGCCCCGGCCAGCGGCAACGCGTACACCTGGACGCCCGACGCGGTGAGCAGCGCGCTCAGCCGGGCCCCGCCGGCGTCGTCGGCGAGCGCGGTCACCAGCACCACCTCGGCGCCCTGGGCCGCGGCGAAGACCGCGGCCAGTCCGGCGCCGCCGGGCCGGTCGACGTACCCGGTCTCGTCGAGCACCGGCACCGGAGAATCCGGGCAGAGCCGGTTGACCGCCCCCTCCACGTCGCGGTCGAGCAGGGTGTCACCGACCACCACCACGGGTCCCGTCATGCTTCCCCTCCTCATCCTCGCGCCTTCGCCGCCGGCCCGGCCCCGCCGTCCAGCACCACCTCCACACCGGCGCGCACACCGCCGGTGCGCCCGACCGTCTCGACCGGGGGCCCGGCCACGCCGACCGACCCGGCCAGCGCGGCGGGCAGCGCCTGGTCCACGTACTCGCAGAGCACGTGGCTGGAGACCAGGTGGAGTTCCTGCACCACCTGGCTGTCCGGCGAGGCGATGGCCAACGCCTCGTCGCAGGCGTCGGCGAGCGGGTTGGGTGCGGGCCCCGTGAACGCCCAGCAGGTCAGGCCGCTCTCACGGGCGGCCCGGGCGGCGGTGAGCAGGTTGGGACTGGTGCCGCTGGTGGACAGCAGCAGGAGGATGTCGCCGTCGCGGCCGTGGGCCCGGACCTGGCGGGCGAAGACCTCGTCGTAGCCGTAGTCGTTGCCGATCGCGGTCATCGCGGAGGTCTCCGCGTGCAGGGCGATGGCGGACAGGGGCTGCCGGTCGTCCCGGAGCTTGCCGACGAGTTCGGCGGTGAGGTGCTGGGCCTCGGCGGCGCTGCCCCCGTTACCCGCGACCAGCAGCCGCCCGCCGCCGGCCAGCCGGTGGGCCAGGGTCCCGCCCCACCGGGCGAGCATCCGCTCGCAGTCGCGGTAGGGCAGCAGAGCCGCCGCCAGGTTCGCCAGGTGGATGTCGAGCAGCGAGCCCTCCGCCATCACGCCACCACCCGGGTGGGCCGCCGCACGGCGGCCACCTCGCCGTAGACCTCGGCGAGCCGCTCGGCGGTCGCCGCCCACGAGTAGCGCAGCCGCGCCCGCTCCTGCGCCGCGGTGGCGTACGCGAAACGCCGGATCCGGTCGTCGAGCAGCGCCTGGATCGCGCCGCCGAGGGCGCGTGGGTCGCGGGCCGGGACGAGGTCGCCGGTGACGCCCTCGATCACGGTGTCCTTGAGGCCGCCGACCGCCGTGCCGATCACCGGCACACCGCACGCCATCGCCTCCAGCGGGGTCAGCCCGAACGGCTCGTACCAGGGAGCGGCGACCAGGACGTCCGCCGACCGGTACCAGCGGCCCATCTCCTCCCGGGGCACCGCGCCGACCAGACGCACCCGGTCGGCGATGCCGCAGGTGCCGGCGAGCGCCCGCAGCCGCCGCGCGTACGGGTCGGTCTCCAGCAGCCCCGCCGGTGGTCCGCCGACGATGACACACTCGGCGTCGGGGACCAGGGCCATCGCCCGGATCACCGTCTGGAAGCCCTTGCGTTCCACCAGGCGGCCGACGGTCAGGATCCGGGCCCGGCCGGGCTCCCGCTCCTCGGCCGGGCCGAGCGGGGCGAAGGTGCCGAGGTTGACGCCGGAGGGGATGACGGTCATCCGGGTGCGGGGCACGCCCATCCGGACCAGCTCGCCCACCTCGTCCTGGCACTGGGCGACCACCCGGTCGACCGAGCGGCCCAGCTCCCGCTCGTACGCGATGCGCCGCGCCGGGCTGGTGTCCTGCACGCCCTGGTAGCGCCGCTTCACGGTGCCGAGCGCGTGGTACGTCTGCACCACCGGCACCCCGGTCTGGCGGCTGGCGGCGAGGGCGGCGAGGCCGCTCATCCAGAAGTGCGCGTGGATCACCTCGGGCACCCAGTCGCCGCCCCGCCAGCGGTCCACCAGCCAGTTGCTGAACTCCTTCATGTGCGGCAGCAGCGCGTCCTTCGCCACCGGCTCCGCCGGGCCGGCCGGCACGTGCACGACGTCGTACCCGTCCGGGGCGCGGACCGTCACGGGCAGGTCCACCGCGTCGCGTCGGGTGTAGACGCGTACGTCGTGTCCGGCGGCGGCGAGCGCGGCGGACAGCTCCGCGACGTGGGTGTTCTGGCCGCCGGCGTCCTCACCGCCGAGGATGGCGAGCGGGCTGGCGTGCTCCGAGATCATCGCGATGCGCATACTTCCTCCTCCAGCAGCCGGTCCCAGTCGGTGAGGAAACGGTCGAGGCCGTACCGGTCGCGGGCGGCGGTGCGCCCCACCGCACCGGCCCGACGCGCGAGTTCGGGGTCGTCCATGAACCGTCGGGCGGCGTCGACCAGCGTGTCGACGCGGGTGGCGATGGCGCCGGCGTCCGGCGGGACGGCCATCGCCGCCTCGGTGGTGGCGAGGGCGATCACGGGCATGCCGATGGACATGGCCTCGATGAGGCTGAGACCGAGGGAGGTCCAGCGGCACAGGTGCAGGTACGCCCGCCGCCGGGCCAGCTCGGCGTGCATCGCGGCCTGCGGAATGTCGTCGTGGCTGGTGACGCGCTCCGGTGGCAGCCCGAGGGCGTCGGCGAGGCCGTCGACCCGCATGCCGTAGACGTCGAGGGGGGCGATCTCGGCGAACCGGGGCAGCAGGTCGGTGCCGGTGACCCGCCAGCGGCGGACGGGCTCGTTGATGACGACGGCGAGGCGGTCGAGCTCGCCGGTGTACTCGACGGCGGGGGCGACGATGCCGTGGTCGATGACGGTGGTGCGGGTGGCGCCGGTGTCCCAGATCAGCTGGTTGAAGCCGGTGACGTGGGCGACGAGCAGGTCGTCCCGGTCGGCCATGGGGTGGCGGCTGTTGGGGACGTCGCCGTCCTTGGGGGTGTTGTGTTCGACGTAGACCGCGGGCAGGTCCCGGCCGGGCCGGCGGCCGAGCCACTCCTCGACGAGGCCGATCTCCTCGGGACGTTGCAGGATGACCGCGTCGACCTGGGTGCGGGCCAACTCCTCGGGGGTGACCTCGACGGCGCTGTCCGGCCACGGGTAGGTGCGGGCGCGGCCGAGGCCGTAGGGACCACGGTCGGGGGTGACCGGGATCAGGTAGCGGTGCCGGCCGTGCACGAAGGCGGTGGTCCACGAGCCGTGCACGTGCCACAGCAGGAGGTTCATCGGCCGCTCCCGCCGGTCGCGGGCACGGCCACCGCGCCGGCCGTGGCGGTGGTCCCGTGGACCGTCGCGGTGGGCGCGGCGAGCCTCGTCGGGATGGGCGCGCCGGGGACCGTCGCGGCCGGTACGCCGAGCGACCGCAGGGCGGCCACCACCTCCCCCGGGTCGATGCCGGCGAGGCAGGGGTGCCCGGGGACCAGGCAGGTGGCGGCTCGGGTGTCCCGGCACGGAGCGGTCGCGTCGCCGAGGCGTACGGTGGGCACCCGGTAGGGGCCCCACTGTCCGAACGGGACGGTCGGGGCGAAGAGGCTCACCACCGGCACCCCGTACGCGGCGGCCAGGTGCGCCGGCCCGGTATTGCCGACCACCACCGCCCCCGCCCCCGCGACCACCCCGGCCAGTTCGGCCAGTCCGGTGCGGCCCCCCAGGTCCACGCCGTCGGCCGCGGCGGCCACCGCGGCGGTCAGGTCCCGCTCGTCCGGCCCGCCGGTCACCACGACGCGGTGCCCGGCCTCGCCCAGCGCCCGGGCGATCCCGACGGCCAGACCGGCCGGGATCGCCCGGCTCGACGCCGCCGAGCCGGGGTGCAGCACGACGTAACCCGACGCGCCGAGCCGCACCCGGGACGGATCCACCCCCACGGCCGCCACGCGGAGGGTGGGCTGGTCGCCGGGCGCCAGGCCGTGCCCGGCCGCGGCGGCCAGGGACAGCGCGCGCTCCGGCTCGGGCACGCCGGGCGGCACCCGGTGCCGTACGTCCAACAGGCTGCCCGGATAGTCGTCGCTGATCGCCGCGATCCGCGGCACCCCGGCCATCCGCAGCAGCAACGCCAGCGGCAGCGGCGACTGGTGGAACGAGGTGAACACCACCGCCTCGTCCGCGCCCACCGCGGCCAGCCGCGCCGTCAACGCGCGCATCTCGTCGGCGTCCACCGGGCCGGGGTCCGGGTCGATCCACGGCAGCGGATGCGCGACGACCTCGTCGACTCCCGGCAGCAGCTCCGCCGCCGCCCGCCCGCGCGGACCGCACAGCAGCACCACCCGGTCCGCCGAGTGCGCCACCGCGCGGATCGCCGGCCCGGTCACCAGCACGTCCCCGGCCGAATCCGACCGCACCACCAGGACCGTCCCACCGCGCCGGCCCCGCCGGGCGGGCCCGGCCGCCGGCTTCGGCCACGGCGCGGAGACCGGGACGATCGCGGCCTGCCGACGAAGGATCTCCGCCGCCGCGCCCGGCAGGTCCGCCGCCACCGCCGGCGCGGCGGCCACCTCCTCCGGCCGCGTCACCGGCGTCGGCACCAGCAGGCCCGCCGCGCCCGCCGCCAGCGCCGCGCCCATGTCCCGGCCGATGTCCCCCACCAGCACGCACCGCGACGCCACCGTCCCCAGATCCGCCGCCGCGGCGTGCACCAGACCCGGGGCCGGTTTCCGGCAGCCGCACCCGGCGGCGTCGTCATGCGGGCACACCCGCCACGTGTCGAACGGCCCCAACAGCTCCTCGATCCGGGCGTGCACCGCCCGCATCTGCCGCACCGAGAAGTGACCACGGGCCAGGCCCGACTGGTTCGACACCACCCCCAGCCGCAACCCGGCCGCCCGCAACCGGTCCAACGCCGCCCGCGCGCCCGCGACCGGCCGTACCTTCTCCGGATCGCCGTTGTACGGCACGTCCTCCACCAGCGTGCCGTCGCGGTCCAGCAGCACCGCGTCGAACAGGACGGGCCCGGACCCGGCCCGGTCAGCACCGGCAAAAACCCCGGCTGACCTGCGCTGATCCGGCTTCACCTGGTCCTGTCGCACGGCCGGCGGGTTCCCGACGCCCCGAGGAGTAAACGTCATCCCCGACGCGGCAGACGCGACCGCGCGCACCGCGGCCCGCACGGCCGCCCGCGCAGGCCTTACCCGTCGCCCCGGAGAAGCTAACCCGACGCCGCCGTTAGCCGCGGTCAGGTCGCGGGTACGGGGAGGCAGTGGCGATTGTGGAGAAAGTGATCGACGCTCCCCCGCAGCAGGTCTTCGATGTGCTCGCCGACGGGTGGACGTACAGCGACTGGGTGGTCGGCACGGCGCACGTGCGGGACGTGGACGACGAGTGGCCGAAGGTCGGCAGCCAACTGCACCACCGGGCCGGACCGTGGCCCCTCTCGCTGCAGGACGCCTCGACGGTGCTGCTCTGCGAGCCGCCGCACCGGTTGGTGCTGCGGGCCGGGCTCTGGCCAGCTGGTGAGGCGATCGTGACGTTCACGCTCGACCCGGTGGACGGGAACCCGAACGCGACCCGGGTGCGGATCGGCGAGGACTTCGCCGCCGGCCCGCTGCGCTGGGTGCGTACCAAGCTCAACGACCTGGTGCTGCACCTGCGCAACCGGGAGACGCTCGCCCGGCTGTCCGACATCGCCACCCGCCGGGAGGACCAGCGGTGACCGAGGCCGTCGAGTAGCGGCAACTCTCACATTGTCGACCCCGAGCGGCTGAGCGATTTGCGAAAACATCGGTTGCCGACGCTCCGCTATCACCCACCGCCGCAACGGTCGGCGAGATCACGATCCGTGAAGGGATCGACGATGCTGCCGGCGTACCGGCTTGTGTGGGCCGGGCTCGCTTTCGCCACATGATCATGTGGGTCTAATATGAAATTCGCGGTTGCACGGGGCATTGTTCGGTTGATGAGCGGCCCTGGATGCCGCGCGCCGGGCGTGGGACCTGATTTCGGGCGGGGTGGACCTGTGCTGCTTCCGGGTGGCGTGGCCCCTTCTCCGTGTGCGTGGGGGTGTTGAGGCGGTGCCGGTTTTTCAGGATTCGGATGATCTGGCGGAGTTCTTCAAGTGGTTTTATGGTGAGGAGCTTCCGGGGCTGTATCCTGAGCGGTTTTTTGCTTTGGCGCAGTCGTTGCATCAGGTCGCGGATTCTTTGGATGAGG